>JBDLQR010000044.1:0-3132 GCA_039800485.1 Pseudomonadota bacterium | reverse complement strand
CAGGGATGCGAAGTACGCCCGCTTCGATATCGGGAAAATCCTCGAGCGCTTGCTGCTCAAGGGCAATATCGTGGTCAAGAAGGCTTATTGCGACTGGGATCGTTACAAGGATTTCAAGGGTGCGATGCACGAGGCGGCTTTCGAGTTGATCGAGATCCCGCACGTGCGGATGTCAGGCAAGAACTCTGCTGACATCCGCATGGTGGTGGATGCGCTGGATCTCTGCTACACCAAGTCCCACGTCGATACGTTCGTCATCATCAGTGGCGACTCGGATTTCTCACCGCTTGTGAGCAAGCTTCGGGAAAACAACAAGACGGTGATTGGGGTCGGCATCAAGTCCTCGTCCTCTGATCTGCTGATCTCGAATTGCGACGAGTTCATCTATTACGACGATCTCGTGCGGGTGGAGAAGCAGCGCCGGCCGCGCCGCAAGGCAAGTCCGAAGCCGGCTGCGGCGCAGACGGAAGCTCCGGTCGACGGCGGTTCAGCCGGCGCAGCCGAGTCCGCAGACGCGCAGGAGACAGCGGAGGTTGATCGCAGTCAGGAGGCCATCGATATCGTGATGGAAACCCTGGAGGCACTGGTGGCCGAACGGGGCGCAGAAGACAAGATCTGGGGTTCCATGGTCAAGCAGACACTCAAGCGTCGCCGTCCGGGCTTCAACGAATCCTATTACGGTTTCAAGTCGTTCAGTCGTCTGCTGGAGGCCGCCGAGGCGCGCAAGCTCCTGACCCTGGAACACGATGAAAAATCCGGCGGCGTCATCATTCGCAACATCCAGAGCGAACAGGACTGAACCGGAAAATTCCCGGCGACGTGGTCAGGACGTTTCGCGCAGGACTTCCTGATCAAAATCGCCTTGGGTGAGGCCCGCGAGGTGGGGATACGCCTCGGCGAAGTACGCCTTGATTTCTGCCAAGGGCACATCGGCATATTCGCCGCGGTAGCGCAGGTATTCCATGTGCTGCCGGCCATCCTCGTCGAAGGGGTGGTAGATGGAGTCCTCGGTGCCATCAAACTCCAGCGGCTTCAGCCTGAACCGCCGGCACAGTTCGATGTTGAACGCCGGCGTGGCCTTCACCCAGCGCCCCTCGAGGCAGATGTCGGTATAGCCGTGCCAATGGAATATGTCGGTACCCATCAGATCCCGCATGCGCTGGGTTGAAAGATGGTTACGGACATCCGCATAGCCGAGGCGGGCGGGGACACCCACCACCCGGCAACAGGCGGCAAGCAATACCGCCTTGTTCACGCACCAGCCACGGCCACTTTCCAGTACCCGGCTGGCTGAGAGACCTCCCGGTGTGAGGTCGATCTGGTAGCCGTCATAGCGGATGCCGTCGCGCACGGCGTAGTAAAGGCGAATCGCCTTGCTCGTCGGGTCAGCGGCATCGCCAACCTGTGCCAATGCGTAGTCACGCACGCTTGGATGGTCGGCATCGACTATCGCAGTGGGCGCCAGAAATGGGGCTGGATCCACCTCAGGCTGTCCCGTCGAGACGCTGCCGCGCATCTGCGCGCAGCTCCACCTTGCGAATCTTGCCACTGGAAGTCATGGGGAAACCCTCCACAAAGATGACATGCCGTGGAATCTTGAAGCTCGCGATGCGGCCTTTCATGCGTTCGATGAGCTCATCGCCGGGCACCTGCTGGCCGGGCTTGAGAATGACATAGGCCACCGGAACCTCGGTCAAGCGGGGATCCGGATAGGCGACGACCGACGCATCCTGCACTTCAGGCATGTTGCGCAGATACGCCTCCACTTCGGCCGGCGACACGTTCTCGCCGCCCACCTTCAGCATGTCCTTGGCGCGGCCCATGAAGACCAGATGACCGTCTTCACGCAGATACGCTGTGTCGCCGGAGTGCACCCAGCCATCGACCAGGGTCTGGGCGGTGGCCTCGGGCTTGTCCCAGTAGCCTTTCATGATCGCGTAACCCTTGATCAGCAGTTCCCCGGGCACGTTCACCGGCTGCTCCTTGCCGGTCTCCGGGTCGATCACCTTGAATTCGTAGTCATTCATGGGGTACCCGGAGGCGTACACCCGCTGCTCGCGGGTGTGAGAGGGGTTGTTGCATGCGACGTAAGCCCAGACCTCGCTCATGCCGAAACCGGAGATGGTGGGGCAGAACACCTCCTGGGCCTTTTCCGCGATGGGAATGGTGCTCTCCTGACCTGCCGGCAGGGTTCCCATGCGAACCTTCAGCTTGCGCGGCTTGCGCGCCTGTGCGGTCAGGAGATCGGCCCAGTGCGCCTCGAAGCCGTGCAGGAAGGTCGCACCTTCGGCTTCCGCGAGATCGAGAGCCCGCTCGGCATCAAAGACATCCATCATGATCTGCCGGGCACCGGTGAGCGCGCACATCATGGCGATTTCACTGTAGGCGTAGATGTGGAACATCGGCAGGTAGTTCATGTGCACTTCGGCCATGGTCTGACCAAGCAGTTGGGCGCGTTCGTGCACACTGCGAATCGGGATGTGGCTGTGCATCACACCCTTGGGATGGCCGGTGGTGCCGGAAGTGTAGGCAATCATCATCAGGTCATCGGGATTGACCGCAGCCGCCCGCTGGGCCAGGGCTTCATCCGTGATATTCCGGCCGGCCGTGAGCAGGGCTTCCCAGTCGGACGCATGCGGGATCTGCGTCTCTCCGAGCACGACCAACCGCTTGAGGTCGGGGTAGTTGGCGACCGCCAGCTCTCCATTCGCCGCCCGTTGCACATCGGGCATGGAGGCCATCAGCATCCCTTGATAGTCCACGGGGCCGGAGCGATCGAGCGTGATGAGAGTTGCGCTACGGGACTGGGTGACAGTGTAGGACACGTCATCGGTGCGGTAGCGGGTGTTGAGCGGCACGATGCAGGCGCCGATCTTGCCGAGCGCAAACATCACCCACAGCCACTCGGGGCGGTTGGTCATCCACACCGCGACGCGTTCCTTGGGTTGGACACCGAGACCCATGAGGCCTTTGGCCACCGCATCGGTCTCGTGCTTGAAGGTCTCCCAGGTCCAGCGCTGGCCGTTGTACAGCAGCGCCTCCCGCGAACCCCAGCGTTGGGCTGCTTCGTCCACCAGTTGTCCCAGCGTGCGCTTGCGATACCAGTCCATTTGCCTGTCTCCCCGATTCTGT
>JBDLQR010000043.1:0-7361 GCA_039800485.1 Pseudomonadota bacterium | reverse complement strand
TCGACCTCCACGAACCCCTCCGGCGGTGAGCCGATGACCGCCGTTCCACGCAGTCGCGTGAGACTGCTGACAGGTTCTCCCGCGGCCAGACGGTGGGCAATCTCCACAATCTGCCGCTCGCCATTGCCGTAGACCAGCAGGTCGGCCTTGGAGTCCAGCAGAATCGAGCGCCTGATCTTTTCCGACCAGTAGTCGTAATGCGCCACGCGCCGCAGACTGGCCTCGATACCGCCAATCACGATCGGGCTCTGGGGGAACGCCTCGCGCACCCGCTGGGCATAGACGATTACGGAACGATCCGGACGTTTGCCGGGTGCGGCTTCCGGCGTATAGGCGTCGTCGCTGCGGATCCGACGATCGGCCGTATAGCGATTGACCATGGAATCCATGTTGCCGGCGGTGATGCCGAAAAACAGTCTGGGCGTTCCCAGGCGGGAAAAATCCACCGCCGTGCGCCAGTCCGGTTGCGCGATGATACCCACTCGAAAACCCTGGGATTCCAGCATGCGGCCGATGATCGCCATGCCGAAACTGGGGTGATCCACGTAGGCGTCGCCTGTGACCACAATGACATCACAGGCATCCCAGCCCAAGGCCTCCATTTCCTCCCGGGTAGTGGGCAGGAAGGGCGCGGTACCGAAGCGGTGAGCCCAGTATTTCTTGTAACTGAAAAGGTTTTTCGCGGCTTCCATGCGCGGATGATAGCGAAAAGGGCGGCTGATGGCGCCTTGAACGCGCCTTGGCGAGGGGAGCTTCAATCAACACCGGGTGCCTGCCAGGGGCAGACACCCGGTGCAAAGTCGGAACTACTGCGTGTTGTTCTCAGTAGCCGCCATTGCGACGCGGCGGGCGCGCCGGGCGGTCTTCACGAGGCTTGGCCTCGTTCACACGCATATTGCGGCCCTTGAGCGGCTTCTCGTTGAGGTTCTTGATCGCCTCATTGGCCTCCGAGTTGTTCGGCATCTCCACGAAGCCGAAGCCCTTGGATTGACCCGAGAACTTGTCCTTGATCACGGACGCACTAGCCACTGCACCAAAGGCCGCGAACGCCTGCGACAGATCTGCATCGGTCACGCCGTAGGCCAGATTTCCAACATATATATTCATCAGTCTCTCTCATCATTGATCGTGGATTGTCATCAATCGCGTCGACGGGAAACCAACCTCACAAATTTCCCGCCAATGAATCGCCGCAGGCGGCGAATTCTTTAACTCTGCATCGTGCGCAATGTTGGAACAGCTGACCTTCAGAGCGACTCCCTGCCAACCGGGTCCATGTTCAACTGAGTGGTGAACACTCGTACTGGCTTGCATCTTACATAAAGCATGTGATAGCGCCAGCATTATTTGTGCTTTTTTTTGGGGCATAAACCGATGAAAGGACGAGGCCACGGCAGGCCCGCGGACTGCTGCGTTGCGGAAGCCCCGGTTCAGGGTTCGCGGTAGCGATAGTCGAAGGCCTCGCCCAGACGCTCCAGCCAGCCTGCGGAAGGCAGCGGAAAATGGGTGCCGAGCACGAGCGTACCGGTGTCCGCGTAGCGCTCGAGGAACGCGCGCCGGGTGCGGGCCGCCAGTGCGGGATCATGATCGAAGATGAAATTCCAGTCGGGATGCCGGCACTGCAGGGGGCTGTGAATCAGGTCGCCGGTGATCACTCCTGACTCGCCTCCGGAGGCAATGCGGACTGCACAGTGGCCGGGTGTGTGACCAGGTGTTGATTCCAGATAAAGGCAGTCATCGACGCCGAAGTCGGTGTCCACCAGCACGCCGAGCCCCGCTTCCATCACCGGCAACACATTTTCCTTGAACATCGGATCCTGGCTTTCGCGCGCCTGCCGCTCGGCATGCACAAATTCCTCGCGCGCGAAGAGGTAACGCGCCTTGGGGAAGGTGGGCACCCAGCGCCCATTCACCAGCCGCGTATGCCAGCCGCAGTGGTCAAGGTGCAGATGCGTGCAGAACACATAATCGATGTCTTCCGGCCGCAGGCCGGCCGCGCCGAGTGCCTGCAGCCAGGTGGAATCATCACGGTTGGCCCAGCGCGAAAAACCTGCCGGTGACTTGTGGTTGCCGATGCAGGAGTCCACCAGCGCCACATGATGTGGCGTGCGGATGACGAAACTCTGGATGGGCAGGATCATCCGCCCGGTGTCCGGGCAGAGTGCGCGCGGGATGAGCCACTCGAGGTGAGGCGCGAGCGCCTCCGGGGTGGCCTGCGCAAACATCTTCGCGGGGCTGAGGAACGGTTCGTCCAACTCCACCACATTGGTGAAGGCCACCTGTCCGATGCGTGTCCAGCTCATGCTGTTTCTCCGGCACGGAACGGCGCGGGGCCGTCCGTGCCTCTGGTCAGGCCGTCAGCTGCCGTGGCATTTCTTGAACTTGCGGCCGCTGCCACAGGGGCAGGGATCATTGCGACCCACATCCCGCATAGGGTTGCGGACCGGGTCAGTCACTGCATGCGCGTGGTGGTGATCGTGGTCGTGATCGTGATTGCAACCCGGGCCGTGCACATGGCCCTGCACAGCATCCTGGGGTTCCGGTTTCGTTTCTTGCATGGGATGTCTCCGGGGCGTGATCAGGCGGACAGGGCCAGCAACTCGGACAGATGGACATCGACCTGTTTCAGGAAATCCTGATCGAAGCCTGTCAGTACCAGATGGCCACAGGTGCTCTTCAGCAGCCGCAGCTCGCTGCCCTTGATGAGTTTCTGCTCGACGGCACAGTCCCGAGGCGGAAAGAACATGTCTTCATCGATGGGCATGACGAAGGTCTTTGCGGTGACGCGTGCAAGCGCCTTCTTCAAATCACCGCCGGTATGCCGGCTCACATCGCCGCGCTGCCACTTCCAGGCCATGCACAGCAGGTCATTGGGATCCATGGCGCAGAAATAGGCTTCCAGGAAATTCGTCATGAAATCCTGCACCGAGCTGAAGCCGAGCCGGCGCCATTCTTCCTGACGGAAATATTCCGTACTGAAACCCATGACCGCCCACAGCAGGGCATGCCGGGAAAGACCCGCGCGCACCTCGGCATTGTCGTCGTACCAGCCCTGGCGCCAGCCCGGATCACTGGTGATGGCATCCATCAGGCTCTGCGTGTAGAGGAAATCGTGCGGCGTGTTGCGGGCGGTGCCTGCGATCGGTGCCGCGCGTGCCACCATGTCCGGATAACGCACCGCCCACTCATAGGTCTGCTGCGCGCCCATCGATCCGCCCATCACCAGTGCCAGGCGTTCGATGCCGAAGAGCTCGGTCACGAGATTGTGCTGAGCCCGGGCATCATCACCGATGCGTACATGAGGGAAGTTGCCGCGGCCACCGTTGCCGGCCGTGTTGTGCGGCGAGCTGGAAACGCCGTTGCCGAGCTGGTTCACGCAGATGATGAAATAGCGTGCCGGGTCGAGCGCGCGGCCCTTGCCGATGTAGCACTGCTCGAACACCTTGCTGGTGCCTGAGTACCAGGAGGGAATCAGGATGGCATTGTCGCGGGCCTTGTTGAGTTTGCCGTGGGTGGCATAGGCGAGGTAGCCGCCACGCAGCGTGCCGCCCTCCTCAAGCGTGAAATCCCCGAGCGGGAAAGTCTTGAAAGGTCCCTGGACTTCCTGTGAATAGAACGGATTCGTCAGCATTGCGGCACTCGCTGCAGATGGAGGGTGCCGGAATTCGAAACGATTGTCGGCGTCCGGTCAATGGCCGGCGATACCTTCAGAAATCGAAATAGACGAAGTTCTGTGCCGAGCCACCGAAGACGGCGAGGACCAGCACTGCGGCCGCGTACCCTGCGCCTCTGACAAGGATCGGCATCCGTGCCCAACGGTTGACCAAATCGTGTGCCACGGCGAGCTTCACCAGTCTTGGCTCCACGTACATCACCAGGTAGGAGAATCCCAGCAGGGCCAAGTGCAGCTTGCGCACTACCAGCACCTCAGCGCTGGCGGCCGGCGCCCCCAGCATGGCGAACACCAGGATCCACGCGTCCTCCCATGTTTCTGCGCGAAAGAAGGAACGGGAAAATGCCAGCAAAGCGAGCGTGGTCATCCAGCCGCAGAGCAGCCAGAGAGGATTCCTGCGCC
The DNA here is from genome assembly GCA_039800485.1 of Pseudomonadota bacterium. Lineage (GTDB taxonomy): Bacteria > Pseudomonadota > Gammaproteobacteria > CAIKBL01. Next base: position 3,286 of record JBDLQR010000043.1, on the reverse strand, counting down.
ACGCTTCGCCGAGGCCCAGCTGGGCAAAACACCAGTTCAGCACGCGATGCCCCATGAGGAAAAGTCCATTCAGGAAGCCCCAGAAGACAAAGCCCCAGGAAGCGCCATGCCACAGCCCTCCGATCAACATGGTCAGCATGAGATTCCAGTTCGCCCGCCAGAATCCCCCTCGATTGCCGCCCAGTGAGAAATACAGGTAATCCCGCAACCAGCGCGAAAAGGTCATGTGCCAGCGATTCCAGAAGTCGCGAGGATTGCAGGCCAGGTAGGGATACAGGAAGTTGCGCGGCAGGGTGACACCAAACATCCGGGCAAGCCCGATTGCCATCTCGCTATAGCCGGAAAAATCAAAATAGAGCTGCATCGAGAAGGCGAGGATCCCCACCCATGCCACGAAGGGTGTGGCCGATTCTGGCCGGCCAAAAATCTCATCGACCAAGGGCCCCAGGTGGTCGGCCAACAGGACTTTCTTGAAGAGGCCGGCAACGAAGATGGCAGTTCCCAGGCGCACGTTGTCCAGCCTGAGTGGTGGCAGGACCTGCAGTTGGTCGACCAGTTCGGAGGCACGCAGGATCGGCCCCGCAATCATGTGCGGGAAGAACGTGACGTAAAGCGTCCACACCCGGAAGGGCACTGCGCGTGTCCAGTGGCCGCGGTATACATCAATCATCACGCTCAGCATGTGAAACGTGTAGAAGCTGATCCCCAGCGGCAGCGCCCAGTGCATCCATTCGGGCGGAACATCGCCGGTCGCGGGTACGAACAAGGCCCGCAGGCGCAGGGCATTCTCCACCAGGAACACACTGTACTTGCAGGTTCCCAGCGAGAGCAGATTGACCGTGACCGCCAGCGTCATGACGGCCCGCGAGCGCTCCTTGAGCAGCACGCGATAGAAGCCGTAGTTGACCGACAGTGACGCAAGCAACAGCAACAGATAGCCCAAGCTCGACATGGCATAGAAGAACAAGCTGCCGAGCAGGAGCACGACTGAGCGTTGCAAGGGGTTGCGGGCGCCGGTGTACAGCGCCATCACCGCGGCGAGAAAAATCAGGAAATCGACCGTATTGAACAGCATGGACTCAGGGCTCCGTCGACTGCTGATCGTGTTCCGCGAGGCGGAGGGTCCGGTCCATTGTCTCGGCGAGCAGGCGGCTGTAGCGTCCCGCGCCCAGCCGATTCAGATGGCCCGGATTGGCGAAGTTACGGGCGACCCGCAGGTGGCTGAAATCCGGGTCCACCAGCGCGATGCTTCGCGCGCTCAGCAGATCCCGGACGGCTTCATGGTTCTTGCTCCAGCCCGGAGCGTGGCGGCTCAGCAGGCTTGGTCGATCCAGTGCCGGTGTAGGAAATGCGAAGATCTGCACGCCGCGCTGCTGCAAGAGGTCGAGACTTGCTGCCAGACATGCGACCTTGGCCTTGTCCGGGGGTGGTGGCGCGCTTGTCGGTGTCTGACTGCCGATCCCGTCTGATGCCTGATTGGCGACCTCGTCGGCGGCCCTGAAGCCACCGGTCTCGCGGGCGCTGCCGCCCCAGCTTTCGACCTTGCCGGAGAAGGCGCGCAGGAATCGCAGGAATTTTTCAGGCTCCTGCAGCGTGCGCAGGCTGTCGTTGTAACCGTAGAGGAGCACCCAGCTGCCTATCCATTCCCGGATCCGCCCTTGGGCGAGCAGCGTTGATCGATCATCGAAATACACCGCGTAGCCAAGGCCGGAAGTGCGCTGAAAAAGGCCTTCATCCAGCCCGAACAGGGCCTGCCGTACACCCTTGCCGCCCCACACGCCCGCCTTGTCCAGGCGCTGCACGATACCGGCGAGGTTGCAGGCATCGGCGCCAGGCACTCCCAGATTGAAGGTGTCCAGGGTGAGGGTTTCCTCCATGACTCCAGGCTCGATGCCGTTGTCCACCCGGCTGTTGCCGAGGACCAGAAGTTCCGGCGGGTGATCGGTGACAGTCAGGATCTTGTCCATGGCGCGACCGGCTGCGAACACGGCACGAAAGCGATGGAGGAAATCATCGGAATGCAGCCATGCCTCCACTGCGCCCAGCAGCAGGCAGCCGATCGCCAGTCCGGCGAAGGGGCGGCGCAGATGAGAGGCACCTGCGGGAGTCGACGATGTTTCAGGCATGGGCAAGGGCATGGATCAGGCTGATGCTGCCAAGGGTATCGGCTTCACACGGCCCGTGCTTTAAAGGGCTGGGCCGGTGGCATCCCCTGTATTAGGCTCGGCACTCAACGACCTTGGGGAATGCCATGCACTACCAGACTCTCTCGTCGGAACGTCGGGGCCACGTCACTCACCTCACCCTGAACCGCCCGGAGGTCATGAACGCCATCAACCAGACGATGCATGATGAGCTCCAGCACGCCTTCGATACCTTTGCCGCGGATGACTCCCAGTATCTGTGCGTCGTGCGTGGAGCGGGGGGGCGCGCCTTCTGTGCCGGCAGCGATTTGAAATCCATCGCCGCCCGCGGCGAACCCCACGTCTATCCCCGGCATGGCTATGCGGGACTCATCGAACGCTTCAACCTGGACAAACCGCTGCTCGCCGCTGTGGACGGAGTGGCCGTGGGCGGAGGCTTTGAACTTGCGCTCGCCTGCGATCTCATCATCGCCACCGGGCACTCGCGCTTCGGTCTTCCCGAGCCTCTGGTGGGCGCCGTGGCGCTCGGCGGGGGCATGCATCGACTGGCGCGACAGATTGGCTTGAAGCAGGCCATGGGGCTCATTCTCACCGGCGAACTGGTGGGGGCGGAGGAAGGCCTGCGCCTCGGGTTCGTCAATGCGGTGGTCGCACCGGAGGCGTTCGAGGCTGAAATCCAACACTGGTGCGCACGCATCCTGCGCTGCGCGCCGCTGGCCACGCGGGCCTCCAAACAGAGCGTGATGAGAGGACTCGCGGAGCCCGATGTCGAGAAGGCCATGTCGGCGCAGCAAGGCTACCCGGCCTTTGCAGACTGGTACGCCTCAGCCGACAGGCTCGAAGGTGCGCGTGCGTTCGCCGAAAAGCGGGCACCCGTCTGGACGGGCCGCTGAATCAGCGCGTGATGACCACCTTGCCGTAGACTTCCCGCGATTCGATGAGGCGTAAGCCCTCTGGCGTTTCACTGAAGGGCAGGACCTTGTAGATCACGGGATCGATCTGGCCACGCGCAATCAGTTCGTAGAAGAGCTGTTGGGCCTTGCCGGGCAGTTCGGAACCACGATCCAGATACTGGCCCCAGGCCAGCCCGAGAAAACTCATGTTCTTGAGCAGGATGCGGTTGAGCTCGAGCTGCGGAATGC
>JBDLQR010000042.1:0-2762 GCA_039800485.1 Pseudomonadota bacterium | reverse complement strand
GCCCAGCGCACGGCCGAAACGATCCTTGGGACCCAGGGAGAATTCCTCGTAGCCACGTACCGTGCGGGGACCACCGGCGTAGAAATTCTCGAAGAAGGGTAGCTCGAAAGTGTCGCCGTAGGAGTCGCCGTAGCCGACGCGCGCCTTGACGAGGAAGGTGAAATCCTTGCCCAGCGGGAAGAAATAACGCGAGTCGTAATCCACCTTGTAGAACTGCAAGTCGCCGCCCGGCGCCGCAATTTCACCCCGGATGGATTGCAGCATGCCATCGGTCGGGAAGATGGTGGAATTGCGTGAGTCGTAGGAGAACCCGGTATTCAGACGAATGATGTCGAAGTCGTTGCCTTCTATCTGTGTGAAGGCGAAGACCTCATCCGAAAGGAAGAAGGGACTCACATCCAGCTTGGTCTTTTCGTAGTTGGCACCAAAGGCGAAGCTGTTGTACTCGGTCAGCGGGATGCCGAAGCTCACCCCGCCCGAGTAGGTCTCCGTGTTGTAGCGCACCAGGCGGTTGTCGTTACCCGCATCGACCTGCTGGTAGCTCACATTGAAGCCGCGGCTGACGCCATCGATGGTCCAGTAGGGGTTCATGTAACCCAACCGGAACAAGGTGTTGAAGTCACTGTTGTTGAAGGCTGCGCTGACACTCTTGCCGCTGCCGAGGAAGTTGTCCTGGGTGACGCTGGTGTTGAAGATGATGCCCTGGGCCTGCGAGAAACCGACGCCCAGCATGAGGTTGCCGGAGGGCCGTTCCTTCACGGTGTAGTTCACGTCCACCTGGTCGGTCATGCCGGTGACCGCGGGAGTCTCCACGTTCACTTCCTCGAAGTATCCGAGGCGCTGCAGGCGAATCTTGGACCGCTCCACCCATTGGGTGGAAATCCAGCCACCCTCCATCTGGCGCATCTCCCGGCGCAGCACTTCGTCACGGGTCTTGGCATTGCCGTTGAAGTTCACGCGGCGCACGTAGACCCGCTGGCCGGGATCCACGAAGTAGGTCAGCATCACCGTGCGCTTGGCCTTGTCCATCTTGGGGATGGCATTCACGTTGGCGAAGGCATAGCCCTCGTCGCCGAGCCGGTCGGTGATGTTCTTGGTCGTCTGGGTCACCGACTTGCGGGAGAACATCTCGCCCTGGCGGGTCTCTATCCGCTCGAAGAGCTCGCTCTCGTCCACGATGAGCTTGCCGGCGAGCTTGACTCCGGACACCGTGAACTGCTCGCCTTCGGTGATGTTGATGGTGACGTAGACGTCCGCCTTGTCCGGCGTGATGGAGACCTGGGTGGAATCCACACGGAAGTCGATGTAGCCGTTGTCCTGGTAGCGCGAGCGCAGGGTTTCAAGGTCCCCGGAAAGCTTCTGCTTGGAGTACTGGTCGTCTTTGGTGAACCAGCTGGTCCAGGTCGGCGTGGTCAGCTTGAATTCGGAGAGCAGGTCCTTGTCGGTGAAGGACTCATTGCCGACGATGTTGATCTGCTTGATGAGGGCAGCCTCGCCCTCGGTGATCTTGAAGTGGATGGTCAGGCTGTTGTCGTCCAGCGGCGTGATGGTGGGCTCGATTTTCACCCCGTACTTGCCGTTGGAGTAGTACTGGCGGCGGAGTTCCTGCACCACCTTGTCCATCTTGGATTCGTTATAGACCTCGCCTTTGGCGAAGCCGGCCTCGCCAAGACCCTTCTCCAGCTCTTCAGTCTTGACCGCCTTGTTGCCCTCGAAGGTGATGTCGGCGATGGATTCGCGCTCGCTCACGCGGACCACCAGCACATCGCCCTCGCGGTCCAGGCGTACGTCCTTGAAGAAGCCGGTCTTGAACAGCGCGCGGACCGCGTCCTGGCTGCGTTTCTCGTCTACCCGATCGCCCACCGTGATGGGCAGATAGTTGAATACGGTACCGGGAGAGATGCGGTTCAGGCCTTCCACCTGGATATCGTCGACGATGAACTCATCGGCGAGTGCGGACTTCACGAGCAGCATCGACAGGATGCATGCGACCCATTTGGAGGCTCTGGAATTCACCATTGAGGAGCTTTTACCGTCTGGCTGTCAGCGTTAGAAAATGCGCATCAAATCGTTATAGAGAGCCAGCCCCATGAGACCGAGCAACAGGCAGAGGCCGAGCTGTTGACCATATACCTGAACGGCCTCAGGCACGGGCCTGCGCGCCACGGATTCTATCAGGTAAAAAATCAGGTGTCCGCCATCAAGCATCGGTACCGGCAAAAGATTCAGTACCGCAAGACTGACGCTCACCAGTCCCAGAAACTCGAGGAACCGCGACGGCCCGAGCCGCGCAGACTCTCCCGCGTACTGCGCAATGCTGAGCGGGCCGCTGAGGTTGTCTGCCGATGCCCGGCCACTGAGCATCTGCCCCAGGAACTTCAGTGTGGTGCGGGTGACTTCACTGGTTCGCCCCAGGGCGCGTGCCAGTGACTCGAATGGCCCGTAACGCTCGGTGGCCATGGGCACGCCATGCGCGCCCTCAGGTCGGGCGACCTCAGCCCCGATCCGCCCTACGCGCTGCCCCCCCTCCTCTGCCGCCCGGGGCGTCAGCTCCACCGTGAGCCGCTGCCCGGAACGCTCGACTTCGACGGTGAGGGGCACGCCAGGGTGGGCGCGCACTGTCTCCACCCACGAAACCCAGTCCTCGATGGGCTTTCCGTCCACTGCAGCCAGCAGGTCACCCACTTCGAGCCCGGCCTCAGCGGCAGCTTCCCCAGCGATCAGTCGACCGACCCGGGCCGGCAGATGCGCCCGCAGCGGAG
>JBDLQR010000041.1:0-21125 GCA_039800485.1 Pseudomonadota bacterium | reverse complement strand
GCGGCCATGGCATTCCGGAGGCGCTGTTCACAGGTCTCAGGAATGCCTCGGAAGCGTTCTTCGCACTGCCGCTGGCGCGCAAGATGCAGACCTACATCGGGCATTCCCGCAATCACCGGGGTTACGTGCCCGAAGGCGAAGAAGTGTTCTATGGCGGCAGCATCGATCGCAAGGAAGCCTTCGACCTCAGCATGGACCTGCCGCCGGACGATCCCGATTTCCTGGCAGGCAACCCGTTGCTTGGTCCCAACCAGTGGCCGGATGTGCCGGGCTTCAGAGCGGCGGTCTCGGCCTACTACGATGCGGTATTTGACCTGGGCAGGCTGCTCATGCGCGGGTTCGCCCTCGCACTGGGGGAATCCGCTGAGTATTTCGACCCGATGATCACCAAGCCACCCTCCCAGTTGCGCCTGATTCACTACCCATGGCAACCAGATGCGCAGGACGCTCCGGGCATAGGGGCACACACCGACTACGAATGTTTCACGCTGCTGCACGCCACAGCCCCGGGCCTCGAGGTGCTGAACGGTGAGGGACGCTGGATCGAGGCGCCGCCCGTGCCGGGTGCTTTCATCGTCAACACCGGCGACATGCTGGAGTTGCTCAGCAACGGCATGTTCGTGGCGACTTCGCATCGGGTACGGCGCGTGCGCGAGGAGAGATACTCCTTCCCGCTGTTTTTCAATCTGGATTTCCATACGCGCATCGCCCCTCTGTCACGGTTCGTGACGGCCGGCGCCGAAGTTCGGGCTCCGGTCATCGCCGGCGAACATCTGCATGCGCAAAACTGCCAGAGTTTCAGTTATCTCAAGCAGCGTCTCGCCCAAGGCACGCTTGCCCTGCCCGCCGGTGCGCTCGGGCCTTCATCCTTCGGGCAGGAGGCCCGTCTGCGCGCCCGGTAGGCCTGCTGCCATGCTGCCACTGGGAAGCCTGCTCTTTTCGTCGTTGCTGTGGGGACTGTCGTGGCTGCCCCTGCACGCCTTGCGTGCCAGCGGCATCGACGGGGTGATGCTGATCCTCATTGCCTTCGGGGGTGCAGGGCTGTGTGTTTTCCCACTCCTGTTCCGGCAGCGCGGCAGCGCGCGCGAACACCTGCGCTGGTTGCTGCTCATCGGCCTGCTGGGTGGGCTTGCCAATGTGTGTTTCACGCTTGCCATGTCCTATGGCGAAGTCGTGCGGGTGATGGTGCTGTTCTACCTGCTGCCTGTGTGGGGGGTGCTTGGCGCGCGCATTTTTCTGGGCGAGCCGATTACCCCGCTCAGAATCCTGACCATGATCACGGCACTCGGTGGTGCCGCACTCATCCTCGGCCTGAATGGGGACTTTTCCCTGGCATTCACCTGGCACGATACCTTGGCAGTCCTCTGCGGTCTGGTCTTCACCGGCAATAACCTCGTGTTCCGGCGACAGCAGGACATTCCAGTGGGCAGCAAGGTGGCGGCCATGCTGCTGGGGGCGCCCGTCTGTGCGCTCCCCGTCCTGCTGCTCGGTTGGGGTGGAGACACCGCGCCGAGCATGGAAGCCGGGCTGGGTGCGTTGGCTTACGGACTCTGGGTGCTCATTGCCACGGGCACCACGCAGTATGGGGTGACCCATCTGCCCGCAGGGCGGGTCGCCATTCTCATCATTCTGGAATTGGTGGTGGCGGTGGTCTCCGCCGTGATTCTGGGTGAAGAAACACTCGCCCCGGCAGAATGGCTGGGCGTCGCCCTGGTGTTGTTCGCGGCAGTCCTCGAGACCCGCGCCACCGCGCCGGAGCCTGGCCGCCAGCTGCGCCGGGGTCTGGATGAATGGCCTCGCCAGTAGGAATCGAACCTACATCTGGGCCTTAGGAGGGCCCCGTTCTATCCATTGAACTATGGCGAGGGAAAACGTCACTCGGAACGGCTGGAGTCCGTGCCGCCCTGAACCTTGGCCCAAGTATCCCGCAAAGTCACGGTGCGATTGAAGACTGGCACGCCCGGTTCTGAATCGGCATCGGCGCAGAAATAGCCCAGCCGCTCGAACTGGAAGGTTTCGCCCGGTGCGCGGTTGGCCAGTGCGGGTTCCACCTGCGCCACGCTGATCACCCGCCGCGACTCCGCGTTGAGGAATTCCCGGAAATCATCATGGCTTCCGGGATCCGGTACGGTGAACAAGCGATCGTAGAGGCGGACCTCGGCTGCCACCGCGGTGGGCGCGGCCACCCAGTGGATCGTGCCCTTGACCTGCCTGCCGTCCGGCGCATTGCCGCCGCGCGAGGCCGGGTCGTGCGTGCAACGCAGTTCCACGATCTCACCCTCAGCGTTCCTGATCACCTCGCGACACGTGATGAGATAACCATAGCGCAGGCGGACCTCCCGGCCGGGACCGAGGCGATGGAACTTTTTCGGAGGGTCCTCCATGAAGTCGTCCTGCTCGATCCAGAGCTCGCGAGCAAACGGAACCTGACGTTCACCCAGCGCGGGGTCCTTGGGGTGGTTGGGTACCGTGAGGCTTTCGACCAGGTTTTCCGGATAGTTCTCGATCACCACCTTGAGGGGATTCAGGACCGCCATCATGCGTGCCGTCCGGGCATCCAGATCCTCGCGTACGCAGGTCTCCAGCATGCCCATGTCGATGACCGTGTTCTTCTTGGTGAGCCCGACCCGCTCACAGAACTCGCGCAGCGCCTGTGGCGAGTAACCGCGGCGGCGCATGCCCTTCAAGGTCGGCAGGCGCGGGTCGTCCCAGCCATCCACCAGTCCCTCGCTGACCAAGGCATGCAGCTTGCGCTTGCTGGTGATGGTGTAGTTCACCTCCAGGCGGGCGAACTCTATCTGCTGGGGGTGGCAGGGCGTGGAAATATTGTCGAGCACCCAGTCGTAGAGTGGCCGATGATCCTCGAACTCCAGGGTGCAAAGGGAATGGGTGATGCCTTCCAGCGCATCCGAGATGCAATGGGTGTAGTCGTACATCGGATAGATGTGCCAGGTGGAGCCTGTGCGATGGTGTGGCGTGCTCCTGATGCGATAGAGCACAGGGTCGCGCAGGTTCAGGTTGGGCGAGGCCATGTCGATTCTGGCGCGCAGCACGTGGCTGCCATCGGGGAACTCGCCGGCCCGCATGCGCCGGAAGAGGTCGAGATTCTCCTCCATGGAGCGCGACCGCCACGGGCTGTCGACCCCCGGCTCGGTGAGAGTCCCGCGGAGACGGCGCATTTCCTCGGGCGACAGGCTGTCCACATAGGCCTTGCCGCGGGTGATCAGCTCCTCGGCGAAGAGGTACAGCTGTTCAAAGTAGTCCGAGGCGTGGAAGTAGCGGTCGTCCCAGCTGAAGCCCAGCCAGCGCACATCTTCCGCAATGGCCTGCTCGAACTCCTCGCTCTCTTTCTCCGGGTTGGTGTCATCAAAACGAAGATTGCAGATTCCACGGTAATCGGCCGCTATCCCGAAGTTGAGGCAGATCGATTTCGCATGCCCGATGTGCAGGTAGCCGTTGGGCTCGGGTGGAAACCGGGTGGCGACGCGCGCATGCCGTCCCGCAGCCAGATCCTCATCGATCACATGACGAATGAAATTCGGTCGTGGCGCCGCAGTGGGCGTGGGCGCAGGTGGCGAATCGGGCTGATTTTCCATCGTGGCTGGCATGGCTGGGAGAAACAGGCGCGATTGTCGCACAGGCGGCCAGCCCTGCGGTGCCCATCGACGTCCACGTCAACGGCGGTGACAGTCGACCGATGCTAGACTTGGCCGCCGGCCAGTCGTTGGAACACAAGCGGAAACCCGGGCACAGCCAGCTCGGACAAGAAGTGAACACAGGGCACGGCCATGCCCGCGGGTACAGTCAGCGTGGAAATACAGACCGCAGAGAACACAGAACTCGAACGACGGCAGGCCACGCGCCTGCTGCTCAGGCTCGATGTGCATTTCGCGCTGGCCGGCGGCAAGCCGGTGCCATGCATGGCCGGCGATTATGCGCCTGAGGAGCGCATCCTGCGGCTGGATGCACAACATCCCTGGAATGACCTGCCACGGAGCATGGAAGGAACCCTGCAGCTGTCGCCCGGAAATGGCTCGGGGCAGGAGGTGGAGGTGGCGGCCAGCATCCTGCGCGCAGAAGACCGCAGCCTCGTCATTGCCTTGGTGAATCCGTCGCAAGAGGCGCTGGCTTTGCTCAAGGCGTCGGTGGTGTCACCCCCGCTCAGCGAAAATCAGGTGCGCGCGCGCCAGGCAGCTTTTGCCCCGGAATTCCGGCGATTGCTGCCGGAACTGCGCGCGACGGTCGTGCGGGCCGTGGCGCAGCTCGGAACCAGTTTCGTCAAGACCGCCGACGAGCGCCTCACGGAGGCTCTGCGTGATGCGCGCAACAATCGCGAGCAGACGCTTTTCAATGAGGCCCAGGCGCGTTTTTCCCGTCGCCAGGCGCAGATCGTGCGCCAGAGCGTCGAGACCCTTGCGCGCGCCATCGACATCCTGGACGACCCCCTGCAGCCGATGGCCGGAGCGGATGACGAAAACAGCACCGATCTGTCTTTGATAGAGCTCGCGGATTTCGAGGAATTCCTGACCGTCTCTCAACTCTCGGGCGCATTCGAGAAGCAGCTGACTGCCATTCTGGGCCCGCTCAACAAGCGCCTCTCGCATCTGGCGGGGCGCGAGGTGGAGATGAGCACCAGTCCGCTGGGTCCGCGCGTGATGTGCGAAGCCTTTGCCGATGCCATGAAAGGGCTGCTGAATGACAACCAGGTCAGTGATCTGGTGTATCAGGCCCTGCGTGAGACTCTGGAAGACCAGCTCGAAGATCTCTATACGCGTGTGAACTCCCTGCTTGCCGACCGCGGTGTGCTTTCGGTGATCGAGCCGGAGAAGCTCACGGTGCGCAAACTGCCGGATCGCGGCGGCGCACGCCCCATGCCCTCTGGTACCGAGTGGGCGGGCGGAAGCGACGGTGAGCCCGACGGATACCCAGGACACTACGGCGGACCACCGGCCGCGCACGGGCAACAGGGAATGGCTCCTCCCATGGGGAGCGGCAGTGCGCCTCCGACGGCTTGGGCCATGCCCCCCGGCTACTCAAGTTCCATGCCGCTCGATCAGGCCTTGCTCGGGGCCACGCTCGCCGCCGAAAGCTGGGCGGGCCAGGGGCCACCGCTGGGTCAGGTCCTGTCGTTGGCGCAGCACCAGCTGGCTTTACGACGCAGACTGCAGGACCCGGAAACAGGCCACTCCGCGCAGGCGCAACCCGCTTATACACCGCAGGAACTCCTCGATGGCTTGAGCCAGTTGCAATACGCCCTCGCGGAAGCGCCGGCCGCGGACCCGCTCTACGTGGAAAACATCAAGCGTCAGCTCACCGAGGCGCTGAAGGCGCAGGGCGGCGCTGACAAGGCCATTGGCCAGGCCGAGAGCGATGGCATCGAGATTGTCGGAACTCTTTTCCAGTCGCTGCTGCAGGATGCGGAAGTCGGTGAATTCGCACGCGGCAACCTCCGGCGCCTGCAGGGTCTGGTGCACAAGGCGGCCATCCGCGACCAGGCGCTGTTCTCCACCAAGGAACACCCGCTGCTCAAGTTGCTGGAGCGCGTGGCACAGATCGAGGAGGACCCGGGGGAGGGCGGGGCGAGCATGCGCTCCCGCCTGCAGGATGTCATCGGCCAGGTCAACCGTTCCTACGACCAGGATCCTGCGGTCGTCGAGGCGTTGCTGGGAAAGCTCGACGCCGAGATCGAGGTGCAGGGAGAGGATTTCCAGCGCGGCCTGCAGGCCACCGTGAAAGCGGCGGAAGAGCAGCAGCGGTTGCTGCGGGAGCGTCGCGCGCGAGCCGGTGAAGCGCCACCCGCGGAGCCCAATTTCCCGCCGGAACTGGAACGCTGGGTCGGACGGGCGAAGAGTCTGCGGGCGGGCGCGCGCTTGCTGATGAATGCGAACACCCCGGCGCCCTACGTGGCGACGGTGGCGTGGATTGGAGATGACTTCAATCCCTATGTGCTGGTGGATGCCAAGGGGGCGAAGATTGCGGCCCTCACCCTGCAACAAGTGGTGATGTATCTCCGGCGCGGATTGGTCAAGATCCTGCGCGAACAGCAGGACACGGCCATCGATCGCGCCCTGTTCGGGGTAGTCAACCGGCTGCACCGGCAAGTGGTGGAACAGGCGACCCACGATACCCTGACCAATCTCTACACCCGCAAGGCCTTCCTGCAGGTAGTGGATGAGCAGATGCCCCTGCCGGACCACCGCAATGACGAACCTGAGGCTGCACTGTGTGAAATCGCGCTGGAAAACCTGCGTGATGTGAACGCACGCTTCGGCCATGAATCAGGGGACCACCTGATTCGCGAGATCAGCGAGGAGTTGATGGCCAACTGCGACCAGCGGCATACGGTGCTCGGGCGCCTGGGCGGGGGGGAGTGGGGCCTCTTCTGGCCGCGCATCACGCTGGACAAGGCGCAGGCCGAAGTCGAAGCCCTGCTGGAGCGCCTGTCCGGGCTCACTTCGCCGTTTGCCCCCGGCTTGCAGCCGGTGTTCGTGGCGGGAATCGCGGGCGTGGATCCCAAAAACCCGCTGCTGGACCTTCTTGTTGATGCGGCCCATGAGGGCTGTGCCCAGGCGCGCAATCAGGGCGAGGCACGAGTCGTCATTGCGGGTGGGGACGAGCGCAAGCGATTGCAGCTGGAGCAGCTGGCGGCGTATGTGACCAAGGCCATCACGCGCGACCGCCTGGTACTGCTCTATCACGAAGTGAAGCCGCTGGAGCAGGCTTCCGAACAGACGGCAGCGCGCCTCATCGTTGGCGCCGAGGACCGTGCCGGCAAGCTGATCCCGCCGCTGCTTTTCTCCCAGGCGGTTGCCAATACGGCCTCTTCGTTTGATGTCGACCTCTGGGCGCTGCGCACGGCTCTGCGCTGGATTGCGGACAATGATGAAGAGAGCGACCGCTTCGGCTCATTCATCCTGCCGCTGTCGCGCGGCAGCCTGGAAACCGACGGAATCGCGAGCATCATCATCAATGAATTCATGAATGCGCCGGTGCCTCCCTCGCGGATCTGCTTCTCGCTGGACGACCGGGCAGCCCATGCCAATCTGCCGGAGGCAGTGGAGCTGATTGGCTCGCTGCGGGAATTCGGTTGTCGCTTCGTACTGGGTGAGTTCGCCGGTGCCCAGGGGGACCATGCCTATGTACGAGAGCTGGCGGTGGACTTCATCGAGATCGCCGCTGCCTTCCAGCCGGCACAAGGTCCCGAACAGCGCGACCTGGTCATTGCCCGTTCAGTCAACGATCTGGCGCATTTCATGGGCAAGAGAACCATCGCCCGTGTGAATGCCACGCCTGGCGCACTTGATGTGCTGCGCAAGATGAAAGTCGATTTCGTCCACGATACTGCGCACGCAGTGCGCCTGCGGGTGAACAAAGATGATTGATAAACCCAAGAAAATCGGGAAGTACGACGTCGTCGACGTCCTGGGTCGCGGGGCCATGGGGGTGGTCTATCGCGGCCATGATCCCTACGTGGACAGGCCGGTGGCGATCAAGATCGCAACCAACGTCGGTATCGAAGGGGCCCAGGGCGTGGCGCGGCGGATGTTCGTCAACGAAGCGCGCTCAGCCGGCAGGCTCGATCATCCGAATGTGCTCAAGGTGTATGAAGCGGGCGAAGAGAACGACCTGCCATACATGGTGATGGAATACATCGCCGGCGGTGACACTCTGCGCAACTACTGCAAGGAGGGCTCGCTGCTGCCGGTGCCGGTGGTGATGCGGATCATCCGCCAGGCCGCCGATGCGCTCGATTACGCGCATGAACAGGGCGTTCTGCATCGCGACATCAAGCCGGCCAATCTCATGCTCACCCGCGAAGGCCAGGCCAAGATTGGCGACTTCGGTATTGCCCGGCGAATAGGCGCTGATCAGACACAGATCACGGGCTGGTTCGGGTCGCCGCTCTACATGTCGCCGGAACAGGCGCAGGACCTCGAGATGACACCGCAGTCCGACCTTTTCTCCCTCGGCTCGGTGTTTTATGAACTGCTGACCGGCAAGGCGGCCTTCGCGGCCAAGGGACTGACCGGGCTCATCCAGAAAATCCTGCACGAAGATCCTCCGCCGGTGCATGAGGTCCGCACCGACGTACCCGAGGAAGTCTGGGTGATCCTGAAGAAGATGCTCGAGAAGGACGTCACCAAACGCTACAAGCGCGGGGCAGAAATCGTCCGTGACATCGACGCGCTCCTGAACGATGTGCGCAACGTGCCGCTCATCTTTTCCGATGATCAGAAAATCCAGCGCATGAGCACGCTCGTGTTCTTCGAAGGTTTCGGCAAGGCTGAGTTGAAGGAGGTCAACAAGGCTGCCATCTGGCAGCGTTTCGCGCCGGGCGCGCAGGTCTTCGCCGAGGGCTCACGCGAGAACACGGCCTTCTTCGTGATCGTGGATGGCGCCGTGATGGTGGAAATCAGCGGCGTGCAGATCAAGGAACTGGAATCCGGTGAATGCTTCGGCGAGATGGAGTATCTCGCGGGCGGCACCCGCAGTGCCTCGATCACGACCAGCCGCGAAACCACCGTGCTCAAGGTCGAGCGGGACTTCAAGGAATGGGCCTCCTTGCCCTGCCAGTTGCGGATGGGCAAGGCCTTCCAGGCGATGCTCATCAAGCGGCTCCGGGAAACCAGCCGGGAGCTCGCCCGCGCGCTGCGCTGACGGCGGACTGCCGGCGAACGACGCATCGGCCTGCTGAGGGGCTTGCCCTGACTGCTTTGACCTGTATATATTCACACCTGTACATGCATACAGGTTCAGGTGTGACATGGAAGATGATCTCACTCCCCGCCAGGCAGAAGTCCTCGCCCTGATTCGCGAAACGGTGTCCCGTACGGGACTGCCGCCTACCCGCACGGAACTCGCCAGACGCCTCGGGGTTCGCTCCGCCAATTCTGCCGAACTGTTGCTGCGAGCACTTGCCCGGAAGGGCGTGATTACCCTCATCCCCGGTGCCTCGCGCGGTATCCAGCTCACCGAGACGCTGGAGGCAGAGGCCGGACTGCCCGTCGTCGGGCGGGTCGCCGCGGGCGCGCCGGTGCTGGCCGCCGCCCATATCGAGGAATGGCAGCGTATTGACCCCGCAATGTTTCGTCCGGCGCCCCACTATCTGCTGCGGGTCTGCGGTTCGAGCATGCGTGACATCGGCATTCTCGAGGGGGATCTCCTGGCGGTGCATGCCACACCAGATGCCAGGGATGGCCAGATTGTGGTGGCCCGGATCGAGGATGAAGTCACCGTCAAGCGCTACTTCCGCCAAGGGCACACAATCACGCTCAAGGCGGAAAACCCCGACTTCGCACCCCTGGAGATCGATCTCCGGGCGCAGGCTTTCGCGATCGAAGGCCTGGGCGTCGGCATTCTCAGAACGCGCGGGCTTTGAGCAATCTTCGCGCAAACCCGCGCAGTCCCATCCCCGAATTGGAGAACAACAAATGACTCTGCCCAGATACCGTTCCGGCGCCTCTGCCATGGGGCGTTTCCCTTATCGCGAGGTACATCACGAGGCGGCCCTGCGCGCACTGCGCACCAGCATCGCAAGCACGTACCAGCTCAGCCTTGAGCTTGCGCAGTTTCCTCTGGAGGTGCTGCTGCGGGGGGTGGGCGAGGTCGGTCCGGTGGCGCTGTGTGCTGGCGACGGGCACTTGATCACGCACACCAACGGCGCGGCTGCCTCCCAGGGCGTGAGACCCGGCATGTCCCTGCGCGTGGCGCAGGCGTTCTGCCCGGACCTTGCCGGCCTGAACAGAAACCTTGCCGCAGAACATCAGGCCCTGGCTGAACTCGTGCACTTCCTGGCTCTTGGCCGGCACCATTGCGAGCATCCGTCCCTCGAGTCCCGCGCAGAGGTGTCCACCAAGCCATTCACCCTCCAGGTCAGTGGGCATCTGCCACCGGGACAGGTGGATCCGGGCCCGATGCTGAAGCGCGACTTGCGGGCTCTGGGGTACCGGGGGACGGTCTCGCACGCCGCACCGTTTGCTCGCGGCCCGCTTCGGGCTCAGCGGGATGCCGGCCTGCGCGGCGCCGGCGCAGTGCCGGGCGGCGGTGAGTGGGGCAGCCACCTGCACCTGCCGTGGACCATCACCAAACGCCACGACCTCAACTTCGCCTTGCAGCGCCTCGAGGCTGATTTAGGCCTGGCGGCGCAGGCTGCGGGGCAGGACGTGAGCTGGCTGCAGGTCTGCCTCGTGAGCGAGCGGGGTGGGCGGATGCATCATGGTGTCGAGCACATCCCCGCGGGGGCCTGGCGACGCGCGATGAGCGAGCTGCGTGCGTGCGTGCATCGGGAATCGGCGTTGCGGGTTTCTGCGCTGGAGCTCCGGGCCGGGCTTGCGGGACGCATCCTGCCGGCAGGTATGCGCCCCTCGACAGTGCTTCAGTAGGGGGCTTTGAAGCCGGCCGCGAAGTGTGGATACTGTGCCCTCATCATTTATGAAAGGAGGTGATCCAATGTCTAGTGAGATGTTCCGGATATCGCACCAGTCGCTGGATCTCAGCGCGCGCACCTTCACTTCGAGGGTCGCTGGCTGACAGTCACGCTTTGTGTTGCAAGTCCAGAGATTGACGATATTCAATCTCACGGAGGGCCGCCTCGTGCGGCCCTTCTTTTTGCCCGAAGCGCCATGAGACCCCGGCTACTGCCATTGCCTGCCCGTGAGTCCCCGTGAAAATCCAGCTGCTCAGTGATCTCCATCTGGAGGTCGACCCCGCTTTCAAACCTGAATACGCGCCAGGCGCGGATCTGCTGGTGCTGGCTGGCGATATCGGTGCCCGGCCGGAAACCCCCATGGCGCGGCACGGTGCGCATGACTTCTGCCTGGGGCGTTTTTCTCCAGCCTTGCGTCACTGGCCGGTCCCCGTGCTGTACATCCCGGGTAACCACGAATACGACGGCCAGGATTTTGACGAATGCAGGCTCGCCCTGCGCGATACCGTCGAAGCGCTGGGCATCACCTGGCTGGAGGGAGAGTGCCTCGTGCTCGCGGGGGTACGCTTCATCGGCACCACCTTGTGGAGCGACTTCGACTGCTTTGGTGACCGTCCGTCCCATGTTCCGGGTTCGATGAGCCATAACCTGCGGATGCGCGAAAAATGCTTTCGCGCCGCCAACTACTACCTCGAAAAGACGGCGACCCTGCGTGAAGGGCAACTCTTCGATGCGGAGGCCATGCGGGATGAAGCCCTGCGCTGCCAGCGCTGGTTGCGCGAGACGCTTGCCCAACCGCATATAGGACCGACCGTGGTCGTGACCCACTTCGCGCCCAGCCTGCGGAGTCACGATCCCCGCTATGGGCTCACTCCCGGCACAGCCGGATTCTGTAATGCGCTGGATGATCTGCTCGATCTGGCTGACCTCTGGCTGCATGGCCATCTCCACTGCCCCAGTGACTACCGCAGGGGCCGCTGCCGTGTGGTCGCCAACCCGCTGGGGTATGCCGAGCAGGGCGAGCAACAGGCCTTCCAGCCTCGCTGTGTGCTGGAGATTTAGGCAGACTGCCACCATCACGAACGCCGGTGACGGCAACAACGAGAAGGGGAGAGCACCATGGCCATGTGGCAAGTCGAAAACAGGCAAGGCATCGTCGTCGCGAGCTACGTCAACCCGCCCATGAACTACATGACGGCGGAGGGCATGAACGAATTGCGCGACCTGGTGGAAACCTGGCGTGCCCCGGAGGTTCGGGTGGTCATCCTGACCGGCGGTGTGCCCAACCGCTTCATCACCCACTACAGTGTCGAAGAGCTCATCGAGAGCGCCCGCAACCGACCGCTCATGATGAACATGGGTCGGGCCTGGTTGCATCACCACAATGCCACGCTCACCAATCTGCGTGATCTGCCCAAGCCCGTCATCGCAGCGATGAGCGGCAGCACCATGGGCGGTGGCTTCGAGACCTCACTGTCCTGCGATATCCGCATCGCACAGGCAGGGGATTTCCGTTATGGCCTGCCAGAAGTGACCCTGGGCATCCTGCCGGGTGGCTGTGGCACCCAGCGCCTGTCGCGTCTGATTGGTGCGGGCCGCGCGATCGACTTCATCCTGCGCGGCCGGATCTGCAAGCCGGAGGAAGCGCTCGCGATGGGCATCGTGCACGAGGTGGCGACGGATGCGAAGGCGCGCGCACTGGAAATAGCAGAGGCCATGTGCAAGCTCTCGCCGGTCGCGATCGCAGAGACCAAGCGGGCGGTGTACGAGGGCAGCGAAGTCCATCTGCAGGGCGGGTTGGAAATCGAAGGCGATGCCTTCATTCACACCATGCTTACCGACGAGGCGGTGGCCATCATGGAAGAGTACGTGGCGCAGCCCTTTGAAGATCGCGTCAAGTGGCTGGAGCGTACCCGCGCCCTGTTGCATCCCCGCTGACGGGACTGCCGCCAGTGATGTGCCTGCCGACGGCCTGCGCGTGAGGTACTTTCCGGGCGCGGCAGGCCGAGCATCAGGGCTGCCCGCCCTGATGCCTGGCCTGATGTTCGGTCTGATGCTTGCGTCGGTACTCGCCGTGACGGGTTGTGCCACCAATCCGGTGACCGGGGAGTCGGATTTCGTGATGATGAGCGAAACCGACGAACTGGCCGCCGGCCGCGAGGCCCATCAGCAAATCCTGAAGCAATACGAGCTCTACGCGGATCAAGCCCTTCAAGCCTATGTGACATCTGTTGGTCAACGGGTGGCGGCGAAGGGACACCGACCCGATCTCAGGTACACCTTCACCGTGCTGGACAGCCCGGAGATCAACGCTTTTGCGCTGCCGGGCGGGTATGTCTACATCACCCGTGGCCTGATGGCCTATCTCAATTCCGAGGCCGAGCTTGCCGGCGTGCTCGGTCATGAGGTGGGACACATCACGGCGCGGCATGGTGTGCGACAGCAATCTGCATCCCAGGCCACAGGTCTCGGGGTGGGCCTGCTTTCCATCTTCGTCCCGCAGATGGGTGCCTTGGGGCGCCAGGCCGCCAACCTGCTCGGCACCGCGCTCGTGCGTGGCTACGGGCGCGATCAGGAACTGGAGGCTGATCGCCTCGGTGCGGAGTATCTGGCCCGGGCAGGCTACGACCCCGAGGCGATCATCAGCCTGCTCACGGTGTTGAAGGATCAGGAAATCCTCGACCAGCAACTGGCGCAGCTGGAAGGTCGAGAGGTACGTGCTTACCACGGCGTGTTCTCTACCCACCCCCGTAATGACACCCGCCTCGCGGAGGTGGTGGGTGTGGCACAGCAGTTGGCCACCACGCCGGGAGAACGCCACCCTGAGCGTTATCTCGATGCCCTCGAGGGCCTCGTCTTCGGGCTCAACCCGGCCGGCGGCATTGTGCGTGGACAGCGTTTTCTGCATCCCCAGCTCGACTTCGTGGTGGAGTTTCCGGCGGGCTGGCGTATCGTCAACGAGACTTCACGGGTCATCGCCGGCGACTCAGGTGGCTTCGCCCAGTTGCAGCTGGCACTCTTGCCCGCCGCCGATCTCCCGAGCCCCGAGGCTGTGCTGCAGAAACTGGGCGTGCGCGAGCTCATCTCGGGAACGCCCTTCACGGCGGACGGTTCGCCGGGCCTGATGGGATTTACGCGCATGACGGTGCAGGGCGCACAGCGGGTGGTGCGTCTCGCCATCATCCTCCGCGCGAGCGAAGCCTATGTATTTCTTGGCATGACGGCACAGGAAACCGACATGCCCTACCGCGATCCTGATTTTCTCCGCGCGGTGAAGAGTTTCCGGCACCTGAGCGCCGAGGAGCGTACCGGTACCGCACCGCGCCGCGTGCGTGTGATCACGGCAACGGGTAAAGTTTCGTGGCAAAGTCTGGCCGAGACCTCGCCTCTGAAACGACTGCCGGAAGCCCAGTTGCGGACGCTCAATGCGGCGCCGGCTGGAAGCTCCATAGTCCCCGGGACGCGCCTCAAAATCGTCGACTGACTTCAACCCGATGCAACTGCGGAGAACCCTGCATGGCGCACGTCACTGACAGCGTGCTTACAGTGAACGGCCTGCGCTCGCCGTGCCTGGAGTCCGGTCCTGCCGGCGAGGAAGCAGTGGTCTTCGTTCACGGCAACCCCGGTTCCTGCGAAGACTGGCGAGTTCTGGTCGCCGGGGTGGGTGACTTCGGACGGGCGATGGCTCTCGACATGCCTGGCTTCGGCCAGGCCGACAAGCCCGCCGACTTTGATTACACAGTGGCAGGTTACGCCGCCCACCTGGATGCAGCCTTGCGGCAGAAAGGAATTCGGCGCGCCCATCTGGTGCTGCATGATTTCGGCGGGCCGTGGGGCCTTGCCTGGGCCGCCGCGCATGCGGGTCAGGTGGCCAGTGTCACGCTGTTCAACATCGGTATCCTGCCCGCCTACCGCTGGCACTTCATGGCACGGCTGTGGCGCACCCCTGTGCTCGGTGAACTGGTCCAGGCCACCACAACCTGGACGGGCTTCCGGACCCTGATGAAGCTCGGCAATCCGCGAGGGCTGCCCGAGGCCTTTGTCCGACGCATGTATCGGGATTTTGACGCCGGTACCCGCCGCGCAGTCCTCAGGCTGTATCGGGCGACCGGCCCCGCAGAGATCGAACGCTTCTGCATGGAAGTCACCGCGGCACTGCGCCCGCGCCGGATTCCAGCGCTGGTGATCTGGGGCGCGCGCGACATCTACATCCCTGAGCGCTATGCCGAAACCCAGCGTCAGGTATTTCCCGACATTGTCGTCCGGCGCCTGGCGGACAGTGGGCACTGGGCGTTCGCCGACAACCCCGCGGCAGTGACTGATGCAGTCCTGCCGTTCCTGCGCAAGCAGCTCAATCCGGCCGTCTGAAAAGAAACCCCATGGCTGGTGTCACGCCTTTCCAGAAGAACTCCGGCAGCCGGGCACGCCAGCGCGGTCGGGTGAAACTCGGCGTGGGCCTGTTGGCATTGGCGGGGCTGCTGCTCTCGGTCGGGCTCGTCATGCATTACGGCGCCGGCGATATCGCACATGCGCTCAGCGGGATCGGCTGGGGCATGGTGCTGGTGATGGTCGCGCACCTTGCCCAGGTCTGGCTTTCCGGACAGGGCTGGCATGCCATGGCGCAGGTGGAACAAGCCGGGCCGGTGCGCATTTTTGCGCTCGCACGGTGGATCAGGGAGGGTGTGGCAGGCCTGCTCCCCTTGACGCAGATTGGCGGAGAAGTCGTTTCCATCCGGATTGTGGTGTTGCACGGCTACCGCAGCGGGATCGCAGCCGGCTCGATGATCGCGGATCTCGGTGCCCAGATCGCAAGCCAGGGGATCTTCACCCTGCTCGGGCTCGCAATGCTGATTATCGACGGGCATCAAGGCCCGGTGGTGGAGTGGACCCTGCTGGGCCTGGTGGCCTCGCTCTCCGTACTGCCGGGTTTCTTTCTCGCACAGCGGCGCGGTTTGCTGCACGCCACCGAGGCTTTCTTCATCCGCCTGTCGGATCGCTTTCCAGCCTTCGAGGGCGCCTCCCTGGAGGGCCTGCACGACTCCATCCATCGCATCTTTCGCCAGCCACTGGCGCTGCTGAAATCCTTCAATGCGCATTTGCTGTCATGGTTGCTGGGGGCTTTCGAGATCTGGCTCATCCTGCATTTCCTGGGGGTGGAGGTGAGCGTCCGCGAGGCCCTGGTCATCGAGAGCCTGAGCCAGGTGGTACGCAGCGTGGCCTTTGCCATTCCGGGCGCGCTGGGTGTACAGGAGGGGGGCTTCATGCTGATCGGCGCCATCTATGGTTTGCCGCCCCAGATCTGCCTCGCGCTTTCATTGGCGAAACGCGTGCGCGAACTGCTGCTCGGCATTCCTGCCTTGCTTGCCTGGCAGTGGATGGAGGGGCGTCGTCTCTGGTTCCGGCGAACGGACAGGAGCGCAGAGGCTCAGTCTCACGACGGCCAGCAAGCATGATTCGCGCAGCGTGCGCGAAAAGTTAAAGCCAGCAAGTCCGTCGCGCGTTAGACTAGGCAGCTAATGTTGATGGCTGGCGCTGCGATGTGCGGAGCGCACATCGGCCCACGGGAGTAGCGGCAACAGTGTCGGCAGCAGAGCGCAGGGGCGAGGCCTCGATGCGCACATGAAACATTCATTTGCTGCCGGCCTTGTGGCATGTCTGCTGGCCGTGATCCTGTGGGGTGTGCAGTTCCCCATTGCCAAGGATGCCTTCGCAGTCGTCGATCCCTTCCATGTCACCCTGGTGCGCTACCTGGTAGCGCTCTCCCTGTTGCTGCCTTTCTTTCTCTGGCGCGAGGGTTGGTCCTCACTGCGCTACGAAGGCAAGGCCTGGCTCGTCTGCAGCATGGGCGCGATGGGCATGAGTGTGTCCCCGCTCATGGTGTTCTACGGCATCTCCATCGCTGGCGCCGAGCACGGCGCGGTGATCGTGGCCTTGCAACCTTCCACGATGGCCCTCACCCAGTGGGTGGTCTCACGCAAGCGCCCGGCGGCCTTTACCCTGCTCTGCATCGGCGTGGCCTTTCTGGGGGTGGTGATGGTGGTGACGCAAGGCGGGGCAGGGCTCCGCGAGTCGGCGGATGCCATCTGGGGCAGCATCCTCATCCTGGCCGGTGGCTTGTGCTGGGTCTATTACACCCTGGGCACCGAGCGACTGAAGGGCTGGTCGGTCTGGCGCATCACGGTGCTGACCATGCTGCCCGGTACCGCCACCACCCTGCTCTTCATTTTTACCGTGACCTCGCTCGGCCTGCTGGTTTCGCCCGGCGTTGGGGACTATCACACGGTGGCAGGCGAACTGCTGTTTCTTGCGCTCTTCGGCGTGCTCTTCGGCATGCTCGCGTGGAACTTCGGCACGCGCCGCATCGGCCCTCTCAATTCAATGCTGCTGACCAACCTCATGCCGGTGGCAACGTTTGCCTGGCGCGCACTGCACGGGCATCAGTTTGCCAGCGTCGAGCTGGTGGGCGGTGGCATCGTGCTCGCTGCGCTCATCGCCAACAACGTCTACCTCCGCATCCAGCATCTGCGTACCCGCGCGGCCTCCTGAGTCCGGGCCACTTTCCGGTCTGCGCTCAGCGCGGCGTCTTCAGCAGATCAGCAAGCCCCGCGAAAGGATTGCCCGTGCCCACCTTGCGCTGGGTGCTGCCGGCCGTCGAACCCAGCCCCTGCGCGGCCTCCACCAGGCGGACGTGCTCCTGTTCATGACAGTAGACGCACAGCAGTTCCCAGTTGCTGCCGTCCGGTGGATTGAAGTCGTGATCGTGGTTGCGATGGTGGACGGTCAGTTCACGCAGATTCTCGCGCGTGAATTCACGCATGCAGCGGCCGCAGATCCAGGGATAGAGCTTGAGTGCCTGGGCCCGGTAATCCTGCTAGCGCAGCTCCCGCGCGCGACGAGCCTCGCTCACCACGCGGTCGAGCTTTGCCTGGTCTGGTGTCTTGCGGTTCATGTCCGGATCTCCTCTGGCGGCGCCATGGTTCTGATGGGCAGACCGGATGCGGTAAGCTCGCGCCGGCCGCATACCCTTGCGTCCCACTTCATTCGCATCTTCACCGGAAGGCCCCATGAACGAAAGAGCCCTGCCTGCCACTGGCATCGTCATTACCGAACTGGCCGTCAAGCCGGAATGGCTGGACTACAACGACCACATGAATGTCGCGTACTACATTGCGGCATTCGACCTCGGCATCGAGGATCTCAAAGGCACTTATGGACTGGATGAGGCCTACCGCAAGGCCCACCAGCGCTCCACGGTTGCTCTGGAGGCGCATATCACCTACCAGAACGAGGCCTCACTGGGTGACCGTCTGCGCATCGAATCGCGCATCCTCGCCACCGACGGCAAGCGCTTGCATCTCTGCCAGGCCATGTACCGGGAGGAGACTCTGCTTGCCACCCAGGAAGCGATGTCGATCAGCTTCGATCTGTTGGCGCGCCGCAGCTGCCCCTTCGATCCGGCGCTGAAGCAGCGTATCGAGGCGCTGCAGCAGGCCCAGGCCGCGCTGCCGGTTCCGGGTTGGGTCGGTCGCACCATCGGCCTCGGTACACCGCGACCTGTAGCCTGAAAGCGGCGAGGTCCGGCCTCGCCCGGGTCAGTGCCCGCTCACTCCGCGTGGCGTGACAGCTCGAAGCATTGGTGGATGCGGGCATTGCGCTTGAAATCCTCCGGCAGGGTTTCGTGGCTGCGATCGATGATGCGGCACTCGCCAAGAGCGGCCGCATCCAGCCGGAAGCGACGATGGTTGGTCGAGAAGATCAGCGTGCCACCAGGCATCAGCCATTTCAGGCACGCCTTGATGAGATCCACGTGGTCGCGCTGGATGTCGAGAGTGCCCGTCATGCGTTTGGAATTCGAGAATGTCGGCGGGTCAAGGAAGATGAGCCCGTAGCGCGGAACAGGTGTGCTCTTCAGCCAGGCAAAACAGTCGGCCTGGATGACTTCATGCAGCGGCAGACCATAACCGTTGAGCGCAAGATTCTGCCGTGCCCACGCGCAGTAGGTGGCTGACATGTCCACCGAGGTCACCTGCCGCGCGCCGCCTGCGGCGGCATGGACGCTCGCACTCGCGGTGTAGGCAAAGAGATTGAGGACCGATTGTCCGGCGGACCGGGCGCGCACCAGTGCGCGGGTCAGCCGGTGATCCAGAAAAAGCCCGGTATCCAGATAATCCCGCAGGTTGACCCGGAATCTGAGACCGTCTTCCTTTACCTCGATGAAGTTGCCGGCCTCGGCAATCTTCTCGTACTGGGCCACGCCCCGCTGACGTTGGCGCCGCTTGAAAATCACCTGCTCCACGGGAATGGAGAGCAATGCAGGCAACTGTGCCAGCGCTTCGTCGAGTCTGGCGCGCGCCTTGTCCTCGGCCACCGTTTCCGGGGGCGCGTATTCCTGCACATGTGCCCACAGCCGCTCCGACTGGTAGAGATCAATCGCGAGCGCATACTCGGGCATGTCGGCGTCGTAGAGACGGTAGCAGCTCACGTCATTGCGGCGCGCCCATTTGCCCAGCGTACGCAGGTTCTTGCGCAGCCGGTTGGCAAACATTTCGGCGCCTGCGGACGTTTCCAAAGTCGAGGTGCGCTGCTGGGCGCGTGCCACGCGTGCACTGCCCGGTGGAAGCTCGAGACGATAGAACTCAGGTTGCAGCGACAGCCGTACGAGCGCGCATTCGATTGCACCGTTGAAAAGGGCGTGGATGCGCTGGGCTTTGATGCCCAGCGTGTTGCCGAGGCTTGCCTCGCCGATGAGCAGCGCGGCCTCCCAGCCCGTGAACTGTTCACGGAGCTGCGCACCCAAGGCACGATAAAGGTCGGCAGTCTGTTCCCGCGTACCCAGTCGCTCGCCGTACGGCGGATTGGTGACCACGAGACCCGGCACCAGATCCGCCGCGGGGGCCACCGCCTGCATCCGCTTCACTTCAAGCTGAATGCAGGCATCGAGGCCCGCATGCCGCACGTTTTCTTGTGCGACCTCGATCACCCTTGCATCGATGTCATAGCCGAAGAGCGGCGGGATGCGCGTCATGCCCACAGCACGGCGCTTCTCTGCCTCCTCGCGCAGCGACTGCCACAGCGCAGTGTCATGTCCGAGCCAGCGCGTGCAGGCCGCTTCCTCCCGCAACAGGCCGGGTGCCACATCGCCCGCGATGAGGGCAGCCTCGATGAGGAACGTGCCGGATCCGCACATGGGATCGATCAGCGCACCGCCCTTGGCCGCGATCCGGGGCCAGTGCGCGCGCAGCAGGATGGCCGCTGCCAGATTTTCCTTCAGGGGTGCCGCGCCCTGGCGCTGCCGATACTTCCTGCGATGCAGGCTCTCTCCTGCGAGATCGATGGCGAGCTGGGCTTCGTCGCGGTCCAGGTAGAGATTGAGCCTCAGATCCGGTGCGACGGTGTCCACGCTGGGCCGCAGGCCCTCGGCCGTGCGCAGTTGATCGACGACTGCATCCTTGGTTCTTTGCGCAAGGTACTGGCTGTGGGTGATGCGGGACCGGGTGGTCACCGCGTCCACCGCCAGAGTGCCGGTGGCGTTCAGATGCAGTGACCAGTCGAAGCCCGAGACGCCCGCATGCAGTGCGGCTTCATCAGGGGCCGGGAAGCGTCCCAGCACCAGCAGGATGCGATTGGCGACCCGCGACCACAGCAGGGCGCGATAGGCGACACCGGGATCACCCGCGAACGCCACCCCGCCGGTGCGGATCTTGAGGCTGGTGGCGCCCAGCTCGGCGAGCTCGCTCGCCAGCAGTTCGGCCGTGCCCTTGGGGCAGGTGGCAAAGAACGTGTTTTCCATCAGTTGAGGCTCGTGCTCGGGCAGACCGGAACGGCGGGCGGGCACTGCGCAGGACCTGCGCCGGGTGTGCTTGCGTCCGGTGAATGGGCTCCGCATAGTGCCTCACCTGAAAATGAACTGCGAGGGGAGCTGGTCATGGCCATTGGATTTGACGATCTCAAAATCAAATACGAGGAAATCGCTGACGCCCGCAAGATGTCGGGCCTGCGCGTCGTGATGGGTGCCTATCCCATTCCGGGGCCGTGGCGGGAATCCTGCAAAGGGATCCTGCACGTCAAGGGCCTGAAGTATGTGCCCGTGCGGACCGGTGATCCGGGTTCGCCGGACGTCGCGCTGGGAATGGGCGGGTCCCAGTCGCAGCTGATCGAATGGACCGGGCAGGCAAGCGCACCGGTGATGATCTGGAACGACGAGAAGCCGCGCTCCGGCTGGGTGGACCAGCTCAATCTGGCGGAGCGCCTGGCACCCGAGCCTGCCTTGGTCCCGGACAAGGTCGAAGATCGTGCGCTGATGTTCGGGCTTGCCAACGAGTTGCTCGGCGAACACGGCCTCGTCTGGGTCAAGCGCTTGCTGATGGTGCATGGTCCGCTCAACAGCCTGCCGGCGGATGATCCGCAGCGGCCCTTCTTCACTTATCTGGGCGAGAAATACGGGTACAGTCCGGAGGCCGCCGAGCGCGCGGCATTGCGTATCCGCGACATCGTGCTGGCCTTCGATGCCCAGCTCTCGCGCCAGAAGGCGCGGGGGTCGAAGTACCTCATCGGCGACACCCTGAGTGCGCTGGACATCTACTGGGCAGCCTGCTGCGCAATCCTGGCACCACTGCCGCCAGAACAGTGCCCGATGGCGGATGCATTCCGCGGGGGCGCTTATGGCAATGATGATCCGCGGATCGAAGCAGCCCTGTCG
>JBDLQR010000040.1:0-2854 GCA_039800485.1 Pseudomonadota bacterium | reverse complement strand
CATGGCCTGCCCCTTGTTGCGCAAGGTGGCTTCGATGTAGTCCACAGGGCTGAGGCGGGTCATGTCCTTCACGGACTCCACTACCTGCAGCTTGCGGCCCATCTGCTTGATCTGGGTGTAGCGGATGGGGTCCAGCAGATCCTGGATGAGGTCGACGTTATCGGCGTCGATCATCGCGCCGGGCGTGACCTTGCCCTTGGTGTATTCCCCGATGGACAGCAGCTCATCCGGGTAAACCTTCTCGAAGGTCCCGTTCTGAGCCACCGCATCCCACACGCTGCCGAACACGCCGGCACCCAGGATGCCCTTGGCGGTCTGGCTCATGAAATGACGCCGACTGAAATTGAAATCGTACTTGCGGATATGCATTGTCAACTCCCCGTCCGAGATCTGTGTTGTAGTCAGGGCTCAGCCACTGAAAACCAGCCTTCAGCTGCATTCTTCGTCAGGCCATTCCGACAGCCATTGTAGCCATTAATTCACTCAATTCACGGCGCGCTCGCGATCGCCCCAGAACTTGCGACGAATCTCCGTCTTGAGCACCTTGCCGACCGGCGAGCGGGGCAGCTCGGCCCAGAATTCCACGGCCTTGGGCGCCTTCACCCCACCGAGGCGAGCCTTGGCAAAGGCGATGATGTCTTCTTCGCTGGCGGTATGCCCGGGGCGCAACAGGACGATGGCCGTGACCTTCTCCCCCCAGCGTTCGTCCGGAGTGCCGATGACGGCGCAATTCTCGACTGCAGGGTGGCCATTGATGGCGGCCTCTACCTCTGCGGAGAACACGTTGAAACCGCCGCTGATGATCATGTCCTTGCGACGGTCAACGATGTAGACATAACCCTCCTCATCCTGCCAGGCCACATCACCCGTGTGATGCCAGCCGCCCGCATGGGCTTCCGCCGTGCCTTGCGGGTTACGGTAGTAACAAGGGGCGACGAGGTTGCCACGGACCACCACTTCTCCTCGCTCGCCGTGCGGCAGGATCTGGCCGTCCTCGTCCATCAGGGCCATGCGCGTCAGTGAGCACGGCTTGCCACAGCTCTTGAGCCGATGCCGCAACTCGGGCTGCCGGGCAGCCGCAGCGAGCTCCTCGGGCGGCAACCAGGTGATGAGCATGGGCGCCTCGACCTGCCCGTAGCACTGGCACATGCAGGGGCCGAAAACCTCCACCGCTTCCGCGAGCTTGTCCGGCGCCACCGGCGAGGCGGCAATCAGGAAATGACTGAGCGAGCTGTAATCGAATTCACGCACGCGGGGGTGGGCCAGCATCGCGTACAGCACCGTGGGCGGCAGAAAGAGATGCGTCACGCGGTGTTGCTGAATGGCTTCCATGATGGCGAGTGGGTCTGCGCGTTCCAGCACCACATTGGTGGGGGCCTGAGGCGTCAACATGAAGGTGAGAATGCCGGCCGCGTGGGTCATCGGTGCGACGCAGAGATGCACCGGCGGGATACCGGTAGGTGGCATCACGAGGCCGGTCTCGGCGATCAAGGTGGACCAGGTGAGATTGTCCCAGAGGATCCCTTTGGACCGGCCGGTGGTGCCGCCAGTGCCCAGGATGGTCGTCATGCGGTGGGCGTCATACGGCGGATCTGGCACGTCCTCGCGGGTAGTATCGGCGAGAAAGCGCGCCAGCGAAGGCGTGTCTCCGTCCTCTGCATCTATGCAGACGCAATGGCGCAGGCTCGGCACCTGCTGACGCGCCTCCCGCACTTCGGCGGCGAAGCTGCTGTGATAGAACAGCCACTCGCATTCGGTGAGATTCATGAAGTCGATGTTCGCATCGAGCGCGTTGCGGGCATTGATGGGCACCCAGGTCGCGTTGGCGCGAAAGGCTGCCAGCACACAGGCGAAGGCTTCCACATCGTTCGGTGCATAGACCGCGATCCGCCCGGCTTCGCTCAGGCCACGCTGGAGGATGCCGCAGGCGATGCGTCGCGAGTGCGCAGCCATTTCGGCGTAGGTGTAACGGGCAGATCCGCCCACGAACTCAGGCCGGGTGGGAGCTGCCGTCACCGCCTTGTCGAAGAAATCAATGACTCTCATGCACCTGCCCTCTGCCAAACCGAGGGCGCATGATAAGCGAGGCAGGCAGGCTCAGGAGCCGCTGGCAGCGCCAGGGCAGGACACTTTCTGGCGCAAGGCCTCGAAGCGCTGACTGTATTCGGACTTGGGCGCCGGCAGGCGTTTGCGTACGGTATCCACCAGCTCGCAGGCTGCTGCGGGGCGCGTGGAGCCTGCACGGATCTCGATGCGGCTCAGCATGCCTTCCCACCACACAGGCTCCTTGGGCGGCACCTTCTCGGTGATCACGCGCCAGGCGTTATCCGCTTCCACCGCCCGGCGGGTGAGCGTCGCTGCCTTGGCGAGCGCGCGATAGGCATCACCCGCACGCGGATAGTCCGCGAGCAACGCCTTGGCCGCGGTATAGGCTTCCTCGCCGCGGTTTTCGGCCATGAGGTCGTCGATGTACATCAACCGAAAACGACGTTCCATCTCGGGCTGTTTCTTGAGGTACGGTGAAAGCGCCTCGGTCATCTCCAGTCGCAAGGCAATCGCCTGACGTCGGATGAACGGGAAGTACTGTTCGAGTACCCAGCTTTGCGCGGCCTGCGCACCCTGGGCTTGCAGATCCGCCAGCAGCCGCCGTGGCTCACCCATGCGCTCATAGATCTTGAGGCGGCTCCAGAGATAGGCCCGCTTCACATTGAGGCCTGCGTTGGCGGTTTTCTGCTCGGCTACTTCCAGTCGCGGCAGCAGGCCGGCGGGCTTCGGATCCGTCACTGCCAGCAGCTGGAAGAAGAAGGCCTGGTTCTGCGGGGGCTTCTTTTCTTCCGCTGGCAGTGTTTCCCAC
>JBDLQR010000039.1:0-7050 GCA_039800485.1 Pseudomonadota bacterium | reverse complement strand
AGATCCAGCATTTCTTCGAGCACTACAAGGATCTCGAGGACAACAAATGGGTCCAGGTTGTCGGTTGGGGTGACGCGGCAGAGGCCAAGGACATGATCAGCAAGGCCATGCTGCGCGCCGGGTGATTTACCCTCAGGGGCTTCTGGACAACAATGCATCCGGGTTGCCTGACTGAAGGTCCGCGCGGCGGACGGCAGTGCACCGGAGCATCAGATGTCTGCGGGGGATGAGACGAGCGGCTTTCGTGCCGCAAGGCGGCGCTGGCTTGAGGGAACGGTGGCCTGCGCGGGTCTTCTGCAAGTTTCCCTGGCGACGGGCGCCAGTCCCGATCCGGCCAGACAACCGCCGCAGAAAGGCGACGTGCTTGCCTTCCCGCCGGACCGGAATGGGGGGCGCGACATCACCACGCGCGATCTGGTGCCGGGCGGCGAACCTCTGCTCGCCTACCCGCGCGACCCGGCATCGGGCGTGCTGCGCGCCCGTTCACGCCTCAACCAGATTCTGCTGCTGAAGAGGGATCCCGACTCGCTGGATCGCATAGCCACAAGACATGCCCTGGACGGTGTACTCGCATTCTCTGGCGTGTGCACCCATGCCGCCTGCGGGGTGTCGTCCTGGAAGGCTGAAACGGCTCGCCTGGTCTGCCCTTGTCACGGTTCGGAATTCGACCCGTCAGCCCACGGAGTGGTGACGGCCGGTCCGGCGCCGCGCCCTCTGCCGATTCTGCCCCTGGCACGCCAAGGCGAGCATTACATCGTTGCCGGCGCCTTCACCGGCAAGGTAGGCGTCAAGAAACCCTGAATCCGTCGGCAGGAGGATCCCATGCCCAGACACCTGAACATCCACTTGCTGCACATCGGCCTGCTGCTCGGCAGCGTGGCCTGCGCGAACGCAGGCGAGAACACGGCAAACATTGCACAAGGTGCAAGCTATCCGGCCGTCACGGACGCACGTCTGGCAGCGCCCGAAGCCCGCAACTGGCTCATGTACAGGGGCACGTACGACAGTTGGGGCTACAGCCCGCTGGACGCAATCAATACCCGTAACGTGGCGAAGCTCAAACCGCTGTGGACCTTCTCCACCGGCATGACCGAGGCACATCAGGCGCCCCCCGTGGTCAATGAAGGACACATGTTCATCACCACACCGCACAATCATGTGCTGGCGCTGGATGCGCGCACCGGGGCTCTCAACTGGCGCTATCAGCGCGAGCTGCCGGAAGATCTCATGCAGATGCATCCCACCAATCGCGGGGTGGCGCTGCATGGCGACAAGGTGTATCTCGCCACGGCAGATGCCTTCCTTGTGGCGCTCGATGCGGCCACCGGGGAAGTGGTCTGGGAGCAGCAGGTCGAGGATTACCTCAACGGCTACTACATGACGCTCGCGCCACTGGCCGCGGAGGGACTGATTCTGGTCGGCGTCTCCGGCGGTGAATTCGGGGTGCGAGGGTTCATCCAGGCTTTCGAGGCCGCCACGGGCAAGCCTGCGTGGAAGACCTGGACAGTGCCTGGCCCGGGTGAACCCGGTCACGACACCTGGCCTGGTGACAGCTGGAAGCGCGGCGGCGCGCCTGCCTGGGTCACCGGCAGCTACGACCCGAAGGAAAAGCTCACCTACTGGGGCACCGGTAACGCAGGCCCGTGGATAGGTGCGGCAAGACCCGGGGACAATCTCTACTCCACCTCCGTGCTTGCGCTCGACATCCACACCGGCAAGATTCGCGCCCATCACCAGTACCACTGGAATGACAGCTGGGACTGGGATGAAGTCGCAGCCCCGGTGCTCATCGAACAACAGCGCGCGGGACGCACCCTGAAGACACTGGTACACGCCGGCCGCGATGGCTATCTGTGGACCCTGGAGCGGCGGCCTGATGCGCTGGCCTTCGTGGATGCGAGACCGTACGTGAAGCAGAACGTCTACAGCGCCATTGATCCCGCAACCGGCCGTCCCAGTTATGTAGAGGCCCGCGTGCCCAAACTCGGTGAACGCGTGGAGTACTGCCCCAGCCTGTGGGGCGGCAAGGACTGGCCACCGGTCGCCTACAGCCCACAGACCGGATATCTCTACATTCCCGCCAACGAAAACCTCTGCGGCGCGGTGAAGGGCGGCCCGGCGGAATATCGCGCGGGCGAGATGTACATGGGCGTGAAGGTCGAAGACATCGAGGTGATGCCCACGCCCGAAGCAAAAGATCACATTGGGGAACTGCAGGCCTGGGATCTCGCCAGCGGCAAGCGTGTGTGGACGACCGAGTTTGCCTCGCACAACTGGGGTCCCGTGCTCGCGACTGCCGGGGGCCTTGTCTTCTCGGGCGGCACCCACGACCGTCAGTTCCGGGCCTTCGATGCCAGCAGCGGCGAGCTTCTATGGCAGCAGGGCACCAACTCTGGCGTGGTGGGCGTGCCGGTGAGTTACCAAGTGGACGGCCGTCAGTACATCGCCGTGCAATCGGGCTGGGGTGTGGATGCAGAGCGCAAGCAGCAGGTCCTGAACCAGCAGCTCGGCACGAAGGTTCAAGTGCCGCAAGGCGGGGTGGTGTGGGTTTTCGGTCTGCCGGACTGAGCGTTCACGGGCCGGCAGCACGCGCTCACTAGACGACCTTGCGCTCCCTGAGCGCGGCGATGTCGGCATCGCTGTAGTCCAGTTCGCGCAGGATTTCGTCCGTGTGTTCACCAAGCAACGGTGCGCGTCTGCGCAGCGTGCCCGGCGTGGCGGACAGGCTGACGGGCGAAGTGGCGATGGGCGCGGGTCTTGCCAGGCCTGGGTAATCGACATCCCTCAGCATGCCGGTAGCCTCGATGTGCGCATCCTCAAGGGCCTGTCGTGGGGAGTAGACGGGTGCTGCGGGCACCTGTGCACCGGCCAGCGCATCCAGCGCCTCGGTGCTGGTGAGCCCAGCCGCCCAGTGTGCAACGCGTGCCGACAGTTCCTCGCCATGACGCCCTCGTTCGGCGTCGTCCTTCAACCTCGGATCCGTCAACCAGGACTCCTCGCCCAGCAGGCGCGCGATACGCCGGAACATCGGGTTGCCGACGCATGCCACCATGATCCAGCCATCCTGTGTGCGGAACATGTCTGACGGCGCCGAGGTGTACCCGCGATTACCGATCGCCTGACGGTTGGTCTCCGCGACCTGTTCTTCGATGAGCATGCCGTTGTTGAAGGCGATTGCGGTGTTGAGCAGCGCGGTTTCCACTTTCTGGCCTTGACCGGTCTTGCCGCGCGCCATCAGCGCGGCGAGTGTGCCAAAGGCATTGAGGCACGCCGTACCAAAGTCCACCCAGTGGGCCGAGGATTTCACCGGCTGCTCTGGTGTGCCGCTCAGATGAACCGCGCCGCACATCGCCTGTCCTATCCCATCAAAGCCGTGGCGATTGCTCCAGGGCCCGCCTGCACCGAAAGCGGTGGTGGTGGTGAGGATGATATCGGGCTTCACCGCCTGCAGGCTTTCGAGATCCAGCGAGAGGCTCTTCAGAACATCCGGGGGGAGATTGGCAATCACCACATCACTGCGTGCCACGAGTTGCTTGACGATTTCCCGGCCTTCCGTGGACGCGGGATCGAGCGTCAGGCAGCGCTTGTTGCGGTTCATGGCGAGAAAGAGTGCGCCGGGGCCCTCGGGTGCCACGGGAAGAATACTGCGGTCCTCGCCGCCGTCGAGACGCTCGATGCGGATAACGTCCGCGCCGAGATCGCCCAACAGCGCGGCGCAGTAGGGGCCCGCGATGTAACGACCGAAATCAAGGACGCGGATGCCGGCGAGGATGCTTTTTTCTTCGGTTGCGTTGTTCATGTACCGAGGTTAACGCGTGGTTATGCGTGCTGCCAGTCTCTCACCGGCAAATCGAGTTGTGGCGCTGCCGGCGTGCATGCTAAAGATGCAGCGGCACATTCCACGAAGCATGGTCAGCGGAGTCTGACTCCCCAAGGCAAAGAGGTTCTGTTCATGGCGTCAAGCACTATGCCCCAGGCATTCACCCACAATTTTCTGGGCCATTCGCCCCGGTGGTACAAGCTCACCATCCTGGGCTTTCTGGTTGCAAACCCACTGCTGCTTCTCATTGCGGGCCCGTTCGTAACGGGCTGGTGCCTGATCGGGGAATTCATCTTCTGCCTCGCCATGGCGCTCAAGTGCTACCCGCTGCAGCCGGGTGGTCTGCTCGCCATCGAAGCAGTGGTTCTGGGGCTGACCAAGCCCGAGACCATCTATCACGAAACTTTGAACAATTTCCCTGTGATCCTGCTCCTCATGTTCATGGTGGCAGGCATCTACTTCATGAAGGAGCTGCTGCTTTTCATCTTCACCAAAGGACTGCTCAAGATTCGCTCGAAGGTCGCCATCTCGCTGGCCTTCAGCTTGCTGGGTGCGGTGCTGTCGGCCTTTCTCGACGCGCTGACGGTCGTGGCGGTGGTCATTGCCGTGGCGCAGGGCTTCTACCTCGTCTTCCACAAGGTAGCCTCCGGCAAACACATGCATCACGACGACCATGATGGTGGCGATGACGATGGCGTCCAGGATCTGCATCGGGAAGATCTGGACAACTTCCGCGCCTTCCTGCGCGACATCATGATGCACGCCGCGGTCGGTACCGCGCTGGGTGGCGTTTGCACGCTGGTGGGCGAACCTCAGAACCTGCTCATCGGCAAGGTCATGGACTGGAACTTCGCGCAGTTTTTCCTGAAGGTCGCGCCTGTCTCGCTGCCCGTCCTGGCGGCGGGCCTGCTGACCTGCGTGTTGGTGGAAAAACTGCGCCTCTGCGGGTTCGGCAACCAGTTGCCGGCAACGGTGCGCAAGATTCTTGAAGAATACGATGAGGAGATGACCCGCCGCCGCTCACGTCAGGATCAGGCCCGCCTCATCGTGCAGGGTGTGGCTGCAGTGTTTCTGGTAGCGGCTCTCGGCTTGCACATCGCTGAGGTCGGGCTCATAGGGCTGACCATCATCGTGCTCCAGACTGCCTTCAACGGCGTGGTGGAAGAGCACCACATCGGGCATGCCTTCGCGGAGGCACTGCCTTTCACCGCCCTGCTGGTCGTGTTCTTCGGGGTGGTGGCCGTGATTCACGAGCAGCATCTCTTTGCCCCCATCATCCAGTGGGGCCTGGCGCTGGAGGGCTCGCAACAACTGGTGGCCTTCTATGTGGCGAACGGATTGCTGTCCGCCATCAGCGACAATGTCTTTGTCGCCACGGTATACATCACCGAGGTCCTGAATGCTTTCAAGACGGGCACCATCAGCCGCGAGCAGTTCGATCTCCTCGCAGTCGCCATCAACACCGGGACCAACATCCCGAGTGTGGCGACGCCCAATGGTCAGGCGGCTTTCCTCTTCCTGCTCACATCGGCACTGGCACCGCTCATCCGCCTGTCCTATGGGCGCATGGTGTGGATGGCGCTGCCTTATACGATCGTGATGTCCATCACGGGCCTGCTTGCAGTGATCTACATCCTCTGACCCGGTGCATTCCGGGGGCGCGTGCCGCGCGGAATCAGCGCGGTGCGTCGCCCTTCAGGGTCACGCGATGGAGCAGACGCTTGAAACCGTGATAGTCGTTCACGGGGTTGTGCAGCATGCAGCGGTTGTCCCAGAAGGCGAGTGAGCCCGCCTGCCAGGAGAACCGGCAGGTGAACTCGGGGCGCGTCTGGTGGTGGAAAAGATAATCCAGCAGCGGCTTGCTCTCTTCCTCCGTCATGCCGGCAAATCGCGCGGTATGGCCAAAATTGACATACAGGCTCTTGCGGCCCGTCTCCGGGTGCGTGCGCACCACGGGATGCTCGGCGACCAGTTGTTCCTTTGCCTTGCCCTGGTCCGAGCCTGAATCCTTGATGCGATCCTCGCGGGTCTTGGTCACATCGGCCTTGCCCGAGGTGTTCACGCCTTTCAGGGTTTCCAGCATGGCTTTCATGCCCGCAGACAAGGCTTCGTACGCTGCGTAGCCACTGGAGAAAAGTGTGTCGCCGCCATAGGGCGGGATCTCGCGGGCGATGAGCATGGTCGCCATCGGAGGTTCTTTGAGATACGCCGTGTCCGTGTGCCAGATGCCGCCGAAATTGTTGCGCTCATGCTCCAGCTTGAGCACCGGGATGATCAGCGGAAAGCCCTCGATACCTTTCACGAACGGGTACTCCACCACCTCGCCGAAGCGATTCGCGAAGGCGAGAAAATCCGCCGGCGGAAGGGGCTGGTCGCGAAAGAAGATGACGCCGTGCGCGAGCCAGGCAGCACGCAGTTCGGCGATGGCCTCGTCGCTGGTTTTCTCAAGCAGGTTGATGCCGGAGATCAACGCGCCACAAGCGCCGGCGATGGGCTGGACGGAGAAGTGTTTGTAGTCGGTCATGGCTTCAGGCTCGTTGGTCGTTTCAGGCCTGGCGCAGCCCTGTTTCGGGGGCCAGGCCCAGCATCAGGTTCATGTTCTGCACGGCGGCACCCGAGGCGCCCTTGCCGAGATTGTCGAGCAGCGCACAAAGCACCACCTGGTGATGCTGCTCATTGCCAAAACAGTACAGGCGTAGCGCGTTGGTGTCATTGAGGCCCTCTGGCCCCAGGCGCTCCAGCGCGGCACTGTCCGCAAGGGGAGCGACGGAAACGAAGGTCTGCCCCGCATAAGCTTCAGCGAGCGCGGCATGCACCGCAGCGACTGTGGGTTTGCCGGGCAGCGCGGCGAGCTGCAAGGGCACCTGCACGAGCATGCCCTGCGCAAATCGGCCGACTGCGGGCAGAAAGAGGGGGCGCGTCCCGAGCAGGCTGAAACGCTCGATCTCGGGTACATGCTTGTGCGCAAGACCAAGACCATAAATCCAGAAAGGCAGATCGAGCGGTTCCGGGGACGCAGGGTCTTCGTAGCGCTGAATCAGGGCTTTGCCGCCTCCGCTGTAGCCGGACACTGCGTTGATGGTGACGGCAAAGTCGGCGGGCAGGATACCGGCCGACACGAGCGGCCGGATGAGCGCAATGGCCCCCGTGGGATAGCAACCGGGATTGGCCACGCGGCGCGAGGCGGCGATGCGTGCCGCCTGGGCGCGATCCATCTCGGGAAAGCCATA
>JBDLQR010000038.1:0-5675 GCA_039800485.1 Pseudomonadota bacterium | reverse complement strand
TGTCGGAGTTCGAAGCCGGCCGTCGAGATCATTTCGTCCGTGGCGGGTAGTGGTTGTTGCGCGCCGTTGAGCAAACGGTGCAGCAATGACCAGCGCAGCTGTTGTCGGGCAATGACCGGATCCCCGCTCAGCCCATGTTCGATGAACAGGAGCCGCCCACCCGGCCGCAGTACCCGCCGGATCTCGCGCAGCACATCGTCTTTCAAGGCGGTCCGTGACAGCGCAAACGTGCTCACCACCGTGTCGTATGCCTCGTCCTTCACGGGCATGGCGTCCAGCCGACCCTCACGCCGGTCGACCGAGAAAGGCAGGTGGCGCGCTGCACGCCGGATGGCGGCCTGGCCCGCGCGCGACCCGACGAGACTGGTGATGGAGGTGATGGTTCTGGGATAGAGGGCGAGATTGGCGCCGGTCTCACCCCCGAGTTCCAGCACATGGCCGGTGGCCGCTTCGAGGATGCGCTCCCGGGCGAGGCAGAGCCCGCAGGACTTGTCGAGAAAATCCTCGAAGCGCGTCCTGAGGCGATTGCCCGGCGACATCAGTGGTTGGCCCGTCCTTTCAAGGCTGGCTGGCCGAAGGCCCGGTACCCAAGGGCGGCATGGTCAGGCCGGCTTCACGATACATCGCTTCCAGTGCCTTGAGCGCCCCCGCATGGCCTTGCCGGGCAGCAGCCCGATACCAGCTGATCGACTCCACCTCGTCGGGCTTCTCGCCCAGTCGATAGGATTCGGCGAGGGCAAACTGTGCGTCCGCATTGCCGCTCTTGGCCGCCTTGCTGAGCCACATCCTTGCTTCGCCCTCCTGTTTCGCTGCCTTGGCACGCTGCGCCAGCACGAGTTGTGCGCCAGCGTCCCCGGCATCAGCCAGCACTTCGAGCTCGGAGCGGGCGAGGCGCGCGAGATCGGCAGGTGCCCGCCCGGCGGCTGCCGCGGGGCCAGGCTGCACTGCATCTGTCTGGCTCGGGGACGTAATCGGCGAGGGTGTCGCCTGGGGCTCGGGAGCCGGTGTCTCCTGTTCCGGGGGTGTCATGCCGGCAACGACCGGCACTCTTTCCAGATGAATGCCGTGCGCCCGTGCGAGCTCCATGGCGCGGAGCTCATCTGCCGAGACCTTGTTTGGAATGAGCCCCACCACGGAATCCGCCGGCGCGGCCATTTCCTCATCGTCGGTTGACTCGGCGGAAGAGTCCCGGGCCCCTGGCAAGGTCGCCGGCAGCGCGGCGGCGCCGCCCGCTGGCAGGGCCGGGAAGGCGGGTGGCTGAATGCCCGCTGCACGATAGAACTCGCTCACATTCTTGCCTGCCAGCGCGTGCCCTTGGGCGGCGGCCTGACGGTAATAGGTGAAAGCCCAGTCATCATCCTGGGGCACACCTTCACCCAGCAGATACATGTTGCCGAGACTGAACTGGGCTTGCGCATTGCCGGCCGCGGCGGCGCGGGTGTAGAGCGCCGCGGCTTGAGTGGCGTCCCGCGTCACGCCCTCGCCCTTCTGATAGAGCGCGCCTAGTCGCACCATCGCCTCCGTATTGCCGTCCTCAGCGAGGCTGGTGAGCAAGGGGACGGCTACCGGCAGGTCGCCCCGCGCCTGTGCCGCGATGGCTTCCTCGAGCGAGGCCGCTTCGGCGCCGGAGAGCCAGGCAAGGCAGGCGAGCACGAGCCATCGACGTGAGGCCGGTGCGGCGTGGCGGGCCACGGGGCGGACAAGGGAAGAGTTGATGATGGCGCTGCAGGCGGTTGGAAACGGACGCGATTATAGGCAGAGCCTGATCACCCGCC
This sequence comes from Pseudomonadota bacterium, assembly GCA_039800485.1. Classification (GTDB taxonomy): domain Bacteria; phylum Pseudomonadota; class Gammaproteobacteria; genus CAIKBL01. Next base: position 3,900 of record JBDLQR010000038.1, on the reverse strand, counting down.
AACCGCACGCGCCGCGAGCCACGTCGGGCCCCGCGCTCAGGGGGTGTCGGTCACCTGGGTCCAGCGCCCGCCCACCATGCGCCAGTAGGGCGCGAGGCTGGCCCTGCCATCCCTGTCCGGCAACGGATGCGCCTCCAGGTGGCGATCGCGCACTACATGGCGATAGCTGGCCCCGGCGGTCAACGGCAGCTCGGGAATGTCCCGACGTTGCAGATGGCCACCCTGCCAGGCAAAGCGCAGGGCGCCGCCCGGGGTCGTGTCATCTGACCCGAGCCCGATGACGAGCGTCTGCACGGGATCATCCGCCAGCACCGTCCACCAGCAGGCTTCCACCGGGCGGGCCTCGGGGGCCATGAGTCGGGTCAGCGGTTGCAGGGAGTCTGCGACTTCGATTTCGAGGGTGGGCCCCCACAGGCCGTCATCCGCCTGGCTGGTGACAGAGATCTGGAGCCCGCCGGCATCCACCCGGCAGGCCGATTCCCCGGCCCCCGCGCTGGAGGCGAGCCCCAGCAGGGTAAGTGTCAGAGCCGCCTTCAAGGTCTTCATGCGTACTTCCCTCCCCTCCATCAGAACCGCCCCGCTTGAAACCAGCGCAGGTCGCCCCTACTATTAGCACTACTCGTCACCGAGTGCTAATAAGTTCTTTATTAGCATCCCAACCAACAAGCGTCAGTAAGGAGACATAGCGATATGAAAATTCGCCCATTGCATGACCGCGTCCTGGTCAAGCGCCTGGAAGAGGAAAAGACCTCCCCGGGTGGCATCGTGATTCCGGATTCCGCCGCTGAGAAGCCCATCCGGGGCGAGGTCGTCGGCGTCGGTAACGGCAAGGTTCTGGACAACGGCCAAATCCGCATGCTGGACGTGAAGGTCGGCGACAAGGTTCTCTTCGGCAAGTACTCGGGCACCGAGGTCAAGGTCGAAGGCGTCGAATACGTCGTGATGCGCGAAGACGACATCATGGCGATTCTCGGCTAAGCCACACAAACACGGATTCATTCAGAGGAAGTATCAATGGCTGCTAAAGAAGTACGTTTTTCCGACGACGCCCGCCAGCGCATGGCCCGCGGCGTCAACATTCTTGCCAACGCCGTCAAGCAGACCCTGGGCCCGAAGGGCCGTAACGTGGTTCTGGAGAAGAGCTTCGGCGCCCCCACCGTGACCAAGGACGGCGTGTCCGTGGCCAAGGAAATCGAGCTTGAGGACAAGTTCGAGAACATGGGCGCCCAGATGGTGAAGGAAGTCGCTTCCAAGACCTCCGACGTCGCTGGCGATGGCACCACCACCGCGACCGTGCTGGCCCAGGCCATCGTGCGCGAGGGCCTCAAGGCCGTTTCTGCCGGCAACAACCCGATGGACATCAAGCGCGGCATCGACAAGGCCGTGACGGCTGCCGTGGGTGAGCTCCAGGCGATCTCCAAGCCCTGCACCGACACCAAGTCGATTGCCCAGGTCGGCACGATTTCCGCCAACTCCGACACCAGCATCGGCGAAATCATCGCCCGCTCCATGGACAAGGTCGGCAAGGAAGGCGTGATCACCGTTGAAGAAGGTTCCGGCCTCGAAAACGAGCTGGACATCGTGGAAGGCATGCAGTTCGACCGCGGCTACCTGTCGCCCTACTTCATCAACAATCAGGAAGCCATGAACGTGGAGCTCGAAGAGCCCCTGATCCTGATTCACGACAAGAAGGTCTCCAACATCCGTGACCTGCTGCCCGTGCTGGAAGGCGTGGCCAAAGCCGGTCGCGCGCTGCTGATCATCGCCGAAGACGTGGAAGGCGAAGCGCTGGCCACCCTGGTGGTGAACAACATGCGCGGCATCGTGAAGGTTTGCGCAGTCAAGGCTCCGGGCTTCGGCGATCGCCGCAAGGCCATGCTGGAAGACATCGCCATCCTCACCGGCGGCACCGTGATCTCCGACGAAGTGGGCCTGAGCCTCGAAAAGGCTGACCTGAAGGATCTGGGCCGTGCCAAGCGCGTGCAGATCACCAAGGAAAACACCATCATCATCGACGGCGCCGGTGACCAGAAGGCCATCGAAGGCCGCGTGCAGCAGATTCGTGCCCAGATCGAGGAAACTTCCTCGGACTACGACCGCGAGAAGCTGCAGGAGCGCGTGGCGAAGCTGGCCGGCGGCGTGGCCGTCATCAAGGTCGGTGCCGCGACGGAAGTCGAAATGAAGGAAAAGAAGGCTCGCGTGGAAGACGCGCTGCACTCCACCCGCGCTGCGGTGGAAGAAGGTGTGGTTCCCGGCGGTGGTGTGGCCCTGCTCCGCGCCCAGGCCAAGGCCAAGGCGGTGAAGGGTGACAACCACGACCAGCAGATCGGTGTGGACATCCTCGTCCGCTCGCTGGAAGAGCCTCTGCGCCAGATCGTCGCCAACGCCGGTGAAGAGCCGTCCGTGGTGCTCAACAAGGTCGCCGAGGGCAGCGGTAACTACGGTTACAACGCCCAGACCGGTGAATATGGCGACATGATCGCCATGGGCATCCTGGATCCGACCAAGGTGTCGCGCTTTGCCCTGCAGAATGCCGCTTCAGTGGCCGGCCTGATCCTCACCACCGAGTGCATGATCGCCGAAGCGCCCAAGAAGGACGGTGGCCATAACCATCCGCCGATGCCTCCGGGCGGCGACATGGGCATGATGTAAGACCGCAAGGTCTTGCCTGCTCCCACTGACCCTCGCGGTCGGTGGGAGCAAGTGAAAAACCCCGGGCCGTTCGCGGTGCCGGGGTTTTTTTATGCGCCGCCCGCGCGACTCAGTTGGTACGGATGCGGATGTAGGAGGTGTTGTTGTTGCGGTCAGCGTCGCTGATCGTTGAAACAGGATCGACGATCACGCCGAGCCAGTAGTCAGTTGTCGCCGCGAGGCTGGACGGAACCGTGACCGTGTGTTGCAGCAGATCGGGTAAACCGCGGCCAAGGCTCGAAATGGTGGTAGATGCAATCTGCGTATCCGAGGTGGTGATGACATCGTTCGTCGAGATGTAGAACCGGATTGGCACGTTGCTCTGGCTGGTGCGACCCAGGTTTTCGTAAGTGAGCTCCACCCGCACTGATGCCCCGCGGGTGACGTTATAGCGAGGCTCTCCCCCCACATTAACCTTGCTGAGCTCCGTGCCACTGGTGTTGAAAATCCGCGTACGCGAGTGTCTTGAATATTCCCCGGTTGCGCCGGTGCGGCGCCAGTGGGCCACGGCCAAATCCTGCCCGTAGGAGGAGCGCACCCCATACAGCGCGACCAGTCCCGTGGCGGCATCTTCACCCATATAGGCGTTGACATTGGAACTGTTGGTATCGAGGTGCTCGAAATCAGCGCCCATCACGTTGTAATAGCGACTTTCATGTTGCAGGCCTGCCAGATGCCCAAGCTCATGCAGTTGGGTGGTCTGCAGCAGCCGGCCGGTGCTGTTACCGGATGAAACACCGTAGTTCCACACCCCGCTCTTGGCACGAGAGAACACCCACTCGAAGGGATTGGACGCAGTGCTTGTGTAATCAAAGATGACGTCTGACTCGTTGACCTTGGCCACTACTCCAAAGAACCAGTAACACTCGGTCCAGGAGTAGGCGATGGCAGGTGCGCCATCAAGAATCTGCTGACTGGTGCTCCCCCAGATGTCATTACGACCATTGCCGAGCTCGGTGGCAGCTGTGGCGACTGCCTGGCTCAAGCGGAAATTGCTGGGGTTCTTGTTGAACTGGCTGAAGCCGTTGACCAGGGCATCCAGGCGCGCTCCCGCGGGAAAGCTCGTGGCAGAGTAGCGCACGGTGGCTGTGTTGGACGGAAACTTGATGTCCGCGCTACCGAGAATTCCGATATCGCAGGTGTCAGTGCGGTAGGCCTGGGCAGTGGTGGTGAGCAGTGCGAATCCCAGGGCAGGGAGAAGTCGACGCA
>JBDLQR010000037.1:0-3677 GCA_039800485.1 Pseudomonadota bacterium | reverse complement strand
GGGAACTTTGATCTCTATTTCTGTGCCGACTATGTGCCCCTCAGAAGCAGGGCGCCGCTGGCGGCCGCAACGCTGCTGGCTGAGAGTCTGCGCGCAGCTGGCGTGGCGACCGAAAATATTCGCATCCTGCCGGATACCCGTAGCGCACAGGCACTGGCCGAGACATTCGCCGCTCCTGGAGATTTGCTCATCGTGGCTGAATGATCCGCATCGGCGCGGCGCAGGGTGCGCTTGCGCTCAGTCGTACTTCAGATACTTGAAGCGGGGATCCTCGGGCGTGCCTTCCAGCGCACCGGCTTCGTTCAGCGCCGGCTGCCACATGACCACTTCTTCAATCTTCTGCGCGAGCTCGAAATCCTTGTCCGTGATGCCCTTGGCCGCGTGATTCTGCAATTTGACCGTGACGAAGGCATAGGAGACATTGAGATCAGGATGATGCCAGGCCGCCTCAGCCAGATGTCCCACTGTATTCACGACCATCAAGGTGCCCTTCCAGCCGGCGGTCTTGTAGGTCCGGCGGATCCAGCCGTCCTTGTAACTCCACTTGGGCAGGCTGGCCGCAAGCGTGGTCTCGATTTCTGCTTCCGTGTAGACCTTTTCCGATTTGCGTTCACGCCAGGCCATGTGACTTCTCCTCGTGTTTGGAACCGGATTGTGATGCATGCGGCGGCGCCAGCAGACTCTTGAGCGCCCGCACCCGCGCCTCGCTGAGCAAGGCCGCGCGCCCACCCTCGCACAGGGCGCCGCGAAAGCCGAGATAATCAGGCGCAAGGGCGGCGAGCGGCGCGACATCCCCCGCACCCAGGCTGCCGGCGAGGCCCGTCAACAGACCGTGACGGCGTGCGGCCGCTACAAAGGCCGCAATCTCACCCGGGTTCATGCGTTGCCGTAGCCCGCCCCCGTGCTTGTGGGCGGTATCAAGCATCACACCCTTCAAGCCGAGCGCGGCGAGCGCTGCCACATGCGCCTCAGTCGGCGGATCTTCCGCAAAACAGACAGCGATGAGCCCGCGTGCCTCGCCCACTGCCGCGCGCAAGGCTTCCGCCATGTCACCCGCCAGCCGGCCTGCAAACACACCGACCTTCACCCACGGCACCCCGGCTGCGGTCAACGAGGCCACCCTGCCCGGAATGACAGCCGGCGTGTCCCAGCAGTCGCCGATGGTCGCGCTGACGGGCAAGCGACCGGCATGGCTTGCCACTACTGCCTCTGCGACTGCACAGGGCACTGCGCCCAGCGCGCCTGCGCCCGGCTCCTTGAGATCCAGCCAGTCACAGCCCCCGGCAACCGCCCGCTCGGCTTCAGCGAGCGAGCGCACGCTGGCGAGCAAGGCCGTCATGCGGCGGCACCATGACGCGGATGCGCATCGACCGCACTCGTAAGCCAATGCCAGGCTTCCCGTTCGCGTGGGCCACCCGTCTTGTCCACTGCGTGCTGTAGGTAAGAACGCTCGGCGCGCACCTGGGCGGGCGCCAGCCAATCAAGGCGTGAGACGAGGATTGCGAGTTCGACCACCGCGGCCTGTGCGCGGTTGAAACCGGTGAAAGCCTCATGGGTGGCCCCCAGCACACGCTCGCAGAGGAAGCGCGGGCGTTCGGGGTCCTCATGCGTGGTCACGACCTTCAGTTCCCAGTGCGCCAGACACTCTGCCAGGCGGGGCACCGCGACCTTGGAGGACGCCACCACGGGCCATTCACGGCGACCCGTGAGTGCGCCTGCGATGACCCGTACATCGGTGGTGAAATTCAGCACCGCCTCAGGATGACGGCGCAGGTTGTCCAGTGTGTGCGAGGGCACGAAAGGCGCGAGCACGACCGTGTTGCCCTCGCAGCGATAACCGAGCGGCGTGATATGCGCGCGGCCACTGGCGTCCAACGTCGTGATCACCGCTTCATGGATGAGCGCGTCGGTCATTCGCGGATCAGAAGGGATTTGGCTGATATGAACCACTGTATCGGTTCATTGAAACCACGGTGCAGTGCACAAGCTATGTTCATCGCGCCGGCGGACCCGGAAACCCGCGCTGGCAGATGTGTTTTTTCATGACGCGAGTCTGGCACGGAAGCTGCTCTGAACCGATGAACGCTGACCGACTTGATTGTCGCAGTGTGGGAGACACGCCTCAAGCGTGCAGGATCCACAACAACGGGAGAGTCACAATGGCTTGGGAAACCCCTTCGTACAGCGATGTGCGTTTCGGCTTCGAAGTCACCATGTACATCAACAACCGTTGATCGTCTGGTGATTGCCGCCCGGGGCCGTTCTGCGGCCCCCGGGTCGCCCGCACAAGAGTCCTGATCCGCAGAGCGTCAAACCGTGGTCCAGTTCGCCGTCCCTCGCCCCCGCACTACCGCAACCACGCCCTGGTCCCGCGAAGAATTCGAACAGCAGCTCCGTGCCAAGGAGCGCCGCTACCACATCCATCACCCGTTTCACAAAGCCATGAATGGCGAGGGTATCTCGCGTGAGGCGGTGCAAGGCTGGGTTATCAACCGCTTCTATTACCAGCAGGCGATTCCCATCAAGGACGCCGCGGTCATGGCCAACTGCCGGGACCGGGACGCCCGCAGGCTGTGGATCCAGCGCATTCTCGACCACGATGGCACAGGCAATGACGAAGGCGGTATCGAAGCCTGGCTCGCGCTCGCCGGGGCCGTGGGGCTCAGTCGGGACGAAGTCGAGAGCGGTGAGCATGTGTTGCCTGGCGTGCGCTTCGCCGTGGATGCCTACATCAACTTCGCGCGCAGCGCGAGCTTCGAGGAGGCCGCCTGCTCCTCGCTCACCGAACTCTTCGCGCCCACCATCCACCAGAAACGACTGGATAACTGGCCGGAGCTTTATCCTTGGATAGAGCCACAGGGCTACCGCTATTTCCGCAAGCGGCTCAGCGAAGCGCGGCGCGATGTGGAACATGGTCTGAATGTCACCCTCGAGCACTTTCGTACCCGCGCGGAGCAGGAATACGCGCTCAACATCCTGCAGTTCAAGCTCGATATCCTGTGGACCATGCTGGACGCCATGTGGCTTGCCTACATCGACCACAAGCCCCCTTTCCATTGTTGTCCGCGCCGAGCCCCTGACCCATGCCAGAACCTTTGTCCGTCACTTCCGTTCCCAAGATTTCACCGCTCTTTCGTCTGCAGTGGGAAGAGGCACAGGCCTGTCATGTGCTGTTGTATCCGGAAGGCATGGTCAAGTTGAGTGGCAGCGCCGGCGAAATCCTGAAGCGTGTGGATGGGCAGAATTCCATCACCGGCATCGTGGACGATCTGAAGCAGCAGTTCCCCGGCGTGCCGCTGGAGGCCGATGTCCTCAAGTTCCTGGAGGTGGCGCATGACAACGGCTGGATCCGCATCCTCTAGTCTGGCGCCGGGCAAGCCCCTCTGGCTGCTCGCTGAACTCACCTATCGCTGCCCGCTGCAGTGCCCGTACTGCTCCAACCCGCTCGACTTTGCACGCCACAAGGCAGAACTCGACACGGCAGACTGGATCCGCGTGTTGCGCGAAGCGCGCAAGATGGGCGCGGCCCAGCTGGGTTTCTCTGGAGGCGAGCCCCTGCTGCGGCCGGATCTGGAGGAGCTGATCGCCGAGGCACGCCAACTGGGCTACTACACCAATCTCATCACCTCGGGCGTCGGCATGAACGAGGCCCGCATCAAGGCGTTCAAGACCGCCGG
>JBDLQR010000036.1:0-3710 GCA_039800485.1 Pseudomonadota bacterium | reverse complement strand
CGGGCCAGCAGATCATCTCGCCCTCGCGCAGCCCGTGCAGCTGTGCAGTGGTCGCAAAGACCTGATCGAAGCGACTGACATCACAGTCGTACATGAGATCGAAATAGCGGTCGAGCGCGTTGCCGAGCTCGTTGACCAGAGTCATGTTCATGGGTCCTCCTCGCGCCTGACGGCGCAAGGGGGAACTCTATCCAGTGCACCCAGCAAGAACAAGTTCACCCGGCTGCCAGCCCTGTGTAGCCCCGGCGGCTCGGGCGAAAACGCCGGGTCTCATAACCATCAGTGACCGCGGGTTGTCGGAACTGTTCCACCGCCGGCGCGACCTCGGCCAGGGAGAGCGTCAACAGCATGAGGGAGATGCAGTCCGGGGGGAGCTCATCCAGCGGATACTGGTCGAGATGACTGAAGATGTCATCCAGCCGGGCCACCATGGCTGCGTAAAACGCATCAATCTCCGCCATTGTGCTCGCCTGGCGCTTTGCGCTGCGCTCGGCCTCGCTGGCGAGGGCCCAGCCCGCCCACTGTGTGAGGTCCGCAAACTGCCCGGGGAAAGTCGCGCCGGTCATGCGGCACCCCCTTTACCTTGTCGTTTCGCTTTGCCGCGGGTTGTACTGCCATGGGTCATTTCCATGATGACCGCCTGGCTGTGTCGCACGAGCAGCTCTTCGTCATGGAGCATGAAGGTCGATTTGGCGCCTGATCCAATCACGGACTGTGTTTCTTCGAGGATCCGCCCATCTTCCAGCACCACGTCCCGAAAAATGATGTGGCCGTATTCCTGGCTGAAGCGCTGACCGGGCGTGAGTGCCTTGGGGAAATACTGGGTTGCCGTCCAGACCGTGCGATCAACCGAGAGTGGCCAGAACTGATGGGTGAAATACGAACCTTCGGAAACCGCCAGGATCAACGCTGGAAAAAGAATGTTCAGATCGAACGCCCAAGCCTCACTGCGTGCCGGATTCACACCGGGGGGCAGATGGTCCAGACCGAAGTCCTTGCGTACGGCAAAGCTGCCCCGCATGAAGGCTGCACCCGCAACCGGCGTCGGTTTCATCGCCGCATTACCGAACAGCGAGGTCCGCGCGTGTTCGCCCATCAGCTCCATGTGCAGCACATGGGCGAAGGGATTCTCCTTGCTGGTGAAAGCATCCGGGATGGAGCGGCGATGCAGGAAAGGCACGTGATAAACCTCCTGGAAAGCATCCTTGATGAGCTTCCAGTTGGCTTTGACTTCTGTGGACCAGCTGGCGCTGGTGACGGAGTTCTCATGGAAAGGATAACCGTGCAGGCTGGTGCCGAGCTCGCCGAGATAATCTGCGAGAGTCCGGCTGGGCTTGGGGTCGAGATTGATGAAGATGAATCCCTCCCAGACATCGACACACACGGGCGTTAGCCGCAGCTTCTTTTTGTCCAGATCAAAGAAGCTGTCCTCGTCCGGCACGAAGCGTAATGCGCCGTCCAGATCGTAGGCCCAGCTGTGCAGGCGGCAGGAAATGGCCTGGCAGGATCCCTGTTTGTCCCAGAGCAGCTTGTTACCACGATGTGAGCAGATGTTGTGGAACGCCCGGATTATGGCGTCCTTGCCACGAACGATGATGATGGATGTGTGCAGCATGGCGATGTCTTGCACAAAGTAGTCCCCAGCCTCAGGGATCTGTTCCGCGCGGCCGACGCTGAGCCAGGTCTTTCTGAAGATGTGCTCGCGTTCGAGATTGAATTGTTCCTGCGAGAGGTACTGCTCAACCGGTAACGGCGCAGTGCCGAGATGCGGATAGTCGTCGTGCCACTTGCGACGGCGCGTCTTGCTGGTTTTGGCGGTCATGCTCGCTCCCCGATTCCATGGTGGAATCATGAGCGTAGGAAGCGGGACGAGGGGCTACACCAGCAAACCGCGCCGCGGCGCTAGCAGAATACGCCGCAGTGGTCTTCGGCGGAAGATCAGCCGCCGTGGCCGCGGATGTAGGTCTCGAGGTAGGACACCTGATCGCCCATCTGGCGGATGACGTTCTTCACCATGTCGCCGATGGAAACAACGCCGACCACCTTGCCATTTTCCACCACCGGCAGATGGCGGTAATTGCGGTTGGCCATCAAGCCCATGCAGGCTTCCAGCGGATCCTCCGGTTTGACGGTCGCCGGGTCTCGCGTCATGACTTCCGAGACCTGCGTGTGGTGGGCGTTGCGCCCTGCCAGCAACACGCGGATCGCGCAGTCGCCCTGGGTGATTATTCCGGCCAGCGCCTCGCCCTCCATGACCAGCACCGCCCGCACGCGGTTCTCTTTCATCAATTCAAGGGCTCGTTGCACGGAGTCGCTGGGAGCGACGGCGATCAATCGGCTAGGCTTTTGACTGAGACAGGTTTTGACGGTCGCCATGGTGTTATCTCGCAAGTGAATGTCGATAATCCGCCCGCAGGGATGAGCCTGTCAATGAAAAAATCCCTCCCGACAGTCCGCGCATCAAACCCCGGAGCCCAGTCATGAGCACGACTCCATCCAAGGCCGATTCCACCGGCACACGTGAGCTCACGGCCTGCACCGCCAGTGAGCTGCTGGCCCTGTACCGGGCAGGCCGCACCAGCCCGAGCGAAGTCACCCGTGCGGTGCTGGACCGCATCGATCGACTCAATCCCGCGCTCAATGCCCTTTGCCTGGTGGATGCGGAGGCGGCTCTAGCCAGTGCGGCACACAGCGATGCGCGTTGGCAGGCTCACCGGCAACAGGGCGAGGCCGTGGGAGACCTCGAAGGTGTCCCCGTCTCCATCAAGGATCTCATTCTCACCCGCGGCTGGCCCACACTCCGGGGCAGTCGCTGTATCGATGCACAGCAGGACTGGTCGGTCGATGCGCCGGTCACGGCGCGCTTGCGCGAAGCAGGCGCAGTGCTGCTCGGCAAGACCACCACGCCGGAATTCGGCTGCAAAGGGGAGGCGAATTCACTGCTCACCGGCATTACCCGTAACCCGTGGGATCTTTCCAGAACGTCCGGAGGGTCCTCGGGTGGCACAGCAGCCGCCGTGAGTGCAGGGCTGGGGCCGCTCGGTATCGGTACGGACGGCGCGGGCAGTGTGCGCATCCCGGCCTCCTTCTGCGGCAATGTCGGTTTGAAGCCGAGCTTCGGGCGCGTGCCGGCCTTTCCCATGTCACCTTTTGGCTCGGTGGCCCATCTCGGCCCACATGCCATGAGCGTTGAAGACGTGGCACGAGCGCTGACGGTGATGAGTCGTCCCGATGCGCGTGACTGGACCTCCTTACCGCCGTTGCCGCAGGGCTTTCGTTTTGAGGAAGGTCTGACGCAAGGCGTGAAAGGCCTGCGCGTGGCGTACTCGCCGCGCCTTGGTTATGTGCGGGAGCTGCAACCAGAGATTGAACGCGCATGCGAGCAAGCAGCGCGGGCATTGACGGAGCTGGGCGCTAGTGTGGAGGCCTGTGATCCGGACATTGAGGATCCGCTCGAAATCACCACATCTTTGTGGTTCGCGGGGTCTTATCAGGTCTGGCGTGCGTTGACCCCCGAGCAGCAGGCGTTATGCGATCCGGATTTCACAGCTCAGGCCCAACTCGGTGCAGCGATCGATGCGAACGCCCTGCATCAATGGACTCAAAAGCGCGGGCTGCTCGGCTCCCATCTGCGGCAGTTCATGCAGTCTTATGATCTGATTCTGACGCCGAGTACCGCAGTCACCGCATTTGCAGCCTTGCCCGCGGGA
>JBDLQR010000035.1:0-2543 GCA_039800485.1 Pseudomonadota bacterium | reverse complement strand
CCGGGCCTTTGCTGGTCGCAGGCGCGACGACGAGCACGACATGCCCCAAAGCACGCAGCGCGCGTCCCAGTTCCTGTACATGGGTCGCCACGCCACCGATGCGTGGCGGGTACTCGCTGGTCATCATCAGGATGCGCATTGAAGCCCCAGATCTCCGTCCAGCAGCAGATGCAATGCGCGCAGGACCTCGTCGGCTTGCAAGTGTTCAAGCGACTTCCGCTGAATACAGCTCACCCGGGGACCCAGCGGTGCGATGAACCCGGGATCCGATTCCTGCGAATAAAGCACGACGCTGGCGCACCCGGTGGCGGCTACGACATGCATCGGGCCGGTGTCGTTGCCGAGAGCAAAGCGCGCACCTCGCGCAAGGCTCGCCAAGGCTGCAAGCGAGGTTCTGCCCGTGAGATCGACGGTTCCGGGTACCGCGTGTGCGATTTCCCGATTGGCTGCCGCATCTATGGCCGTTCCGATGAGTACTGGCACCACCTGCGGGAAAAGCGTCTCCAGCAGGCGGATGTAGCGATCGGTGGGCCAGCGCTTGCCCGGGCGATGGGCCGAACCGCCCGCTGCCACCAAGCAATAGGACGGCGGAAGGCCAAAGGACTCGGTTTCTGCGCGTAACCACGCCGGATCCGTGAGTGGTGGCACGGCGATACCCAGCGCTTTGAGTTGTGCGGCATACCAGTCACTGCGATGCGCACCCGAAGGCCGCGGTGGCCGGGGCAGGGCGCAACCCGGCGCGGGACCGGCCCACTCCGGCGCATGACGACCCATCAGCCGGAAATACCAGGCCGTGCGTCGGGATCCTTGCAAGTCATAAACGCGGTGGCAGTTCATGTTCCGGATGAGCCGCGCCATACGCCAGTGACCGAGCGGGAACCGTGCCTTGGGGTCTTCGAGCACGGTATCGAAGAGGCCCGAATCGCGGGCCAGCCCGGAAAGGCCCGGAATAGTGAGCAGATACAGCGGCCGGTCGGCGTGATGTGCCCGCACCCCACGCATGGCCGGCAGCGCCATGAAGAAATCTCCGAGCGCCCCCAGCTTGATGATGAGCACCGGCGCAGCTGCGCGGGGAGCGTCATCGGTTGTAGTGACCTTTGAGCGGGAAGACAAGACAGATTCCGCAGGAATGGAGTTCGCGCAGTGAGAGGGCATGTTAATGGCGGGCTCCCGGCATTTCCATTATTCTCGGCCTCCCCATCAGGTCGCCCTTCTCCTTTTTCCTGCCCAGGTGTTTCAAGCGATGCCGCAAGCCGAACGGAACACGTTGCCTACAGCGGCCCTCATGGCTCTCACAGCCATTGCCCTGCTTGTGACTTTTGGCGATGTGCTCATTCAGGAGCTGCATGGGACGGCTGCTTTCTATGCCGCCTTGTCCCGCGAAATGCTGGAGACCGGGGATCTCGTCGCGCCGTTCAAAGGCGAGCAAGCCTATCTCCTCAAGCCGCCGCTGGCCTTCTGGCTGAGCGCGATCAGCGCCTCCGTGCTTGGTATCAATGACTTCGCCATGACCTTGCCCTCCAGGCTCGCGGGGCTCGGTTGTATCTGGATGACTTTTCTCATTGCTCGGCGTTTGTTCGGGACGCCGGCGGCCTGGTACGCCGCGCTGATCTTCCCGACCAATGGCATCTACATCCAGTTCACCACCAACTTCCGCATCGATTCACTGATGACCCTGGGGGCGCTCCTCTTACTGTGGGGGTACTTGCAGTTCAGGGAGGGCAAGGGGTTTGCGGAATTCTGCGCAGGCCTCGCGCTTTCCATCCTTACCAAAGGTCCCATGATCTTTGCGATGCTGCTGGTATTTCTGCCCCACCTGCTTTTCAGTGGCAGACGCCCGGCCTTGGCGGCCCGTGAGCTTTCCTGGGCGCTGCTTCTTCTGCTGCCCGCCGCATGGTACGGCTATCTGTGGTGGCTGCACGGCAGTGCATTGTCGTCGCAGCTGAACCACGACTTCTGGCGGGGCGATACTGCGGTCGGCCTCTCGGCTTTCGATTCAGCACTGCTGGAATACCTCTTCAAGCCACTGCGCAGGCTGTGGCCATGGTTGCCCATTCTGGTCGCCGCCATTCCTTTTGCGTTCCTGCAGGTTTTCTTGCGCGGCAAGTCACGGGAGCATCGCGCAGACGTGGCCTTGCTGCTCGGACTGTTTCTCATCAATTACTTCATTGCGGCCATCAAGCCCGATCCCGACGTGCGCTATCTCTATCCCTCCCTGCCTTTGCTGGCGGTCATGGCAGGTGGGCTGCTTGCCTGGCTCGGCCGTGATGCCATCCCTCGCCCTGTGGTGTGGTCCGCACAGGCACTGGTTGCCTTGTCGCTCATCTATGCGGGGATCCTCAGCGCGAGAGGCCTGGATGACGCTGAAGGCTTGCAGCAGATGCGTGCCCTGGCAGAGCAGGGTGTGATGAAGGAGGACAATTCAGCGGTGATCGTCGAATTCATGCCGCAACCCGGCATGCCCCGCCGCAATGACCCCCTACCGGACAGCCTTTACTACTATCTGGGATACACACCGCAGCGTGTCTTCCCCCCTCAAGAGC
>JBDLQR010000034.1:0-3566 GCA_039800485.1 Pseudomonadota bacterium | reverse complement strand
TTCGTTCAGCACGAGGTCGCGCAGCGTCGTGTCGTTGATCTTCAGAATGTGGGTGCAGAGGCCAGCCCCCAGACTCACACCCACACCCTGTGCATCTCTGCACACCGGCATCTTGGGCCTGGAGCCGGGGAGCAGATAGCGCAAGCCTTCCACTTCCATGACGTGTGGACGTTCGGCGAGCGCTGCGACGAGATGTCGCAGCTCCTCGTCATTGAGGTGCCGCAAGCCGGTCTCGTCACTCCGGGTGGCCCCGACCGCGGGATGAAAGCTCACCCCACCGACACAGTCACCGCCGAGGGCGCCCAGCAGGGCCAGGCTGTTGCCGCTGGATATCCCGAGCCGGCGCGCCATCGCCGGGAGCAACTCGGATTCCGGTAGCAGTTGCTCGCACCAGGTCTTGAGCCCCGGGGTTTGTCCGCGCAGATCTGTCTCGGACAAGGCCAACGAAAAAGGGACTGACCCGTGAGACGTTGCCGACGAGGTCTCGGCGTGCGGCGCCGCTGGACCGACCAGCGCCCAGCTCGAAGCAGTCGTTGCAACCAGATGACCCAGCCGACGCGCGCAAAAGTCGAGTTCGAGTTCAAGTCCCAGCATTGGGTCCGGTCCTCTGCCAATCGCGCTCGTGGATTTCCAGTTCCAGCCCCAGGGTTTCCATCACACGGAGCACGCGCCCGAGTTCGAGGGTCGCCTTCCCTTTCTCCAGTTCGCAGACGAATCGGCTGCCTACACCCGCGAGGGCAGCAAGCTCCTGTTGCCGCAAGGCAGAGGTCTTGCGGCGTTGGCGAACCAGGCGACCGATCTCCTCTGGCGTCATGAACTTCCCAAGCTCGCGTATTGATTCTTTGGAGTGTCACATAGTGTCACGATCTTCCTTGAAGGGAAATCAGTAGAGTCTGAGATGTTTTTCTTCATGATTCTTCACGTACGGGAAGATTTTCGAGCGCACGGCGCGCAGTCAGGCAGGCGCTCACCGACGGCGCCAGGCGATGCTGACGGCCGCAATCATTCATCCGGCGCTGCAGAGGAAGATGCCCTCCTCTCTCCGGTTCTGGAAAGCTGATTAAAGCTGTTGATTCAGAGTGGTTTTTTTCAAGGCAAGCGCATCTTCATGATGAACTTGAGTGGCGTTTTCAAGGCTTTTCTCTTTATATGAATTAAATCAATGGGTTGAATTCATGAAAGCCGATTTACCAGAGATGACGTATGAGTTTTTGGATTCAATCTCTTGAATTCAAAAAGTTTTTTAAAAAGGCCTTGAGCTCTTGAGTTTGAATCGAGGAATGAACCGCAACTGACGCAGGAAGGCTGGCGCCAGTGCGTGCGGCACTTATGTCAAATCTTGCGGCGGGCGCTCTGGAGACTGGGGCGGCGGGCAATGAAAGCAGTGCGCACACGCATCTCCTGCGCTGCGTCCAGGGTCTTGAGGAGGTGAATCTGGCCGCCCAGGCGGGTCGCCACGGGCTCGCCGTCCAGCCAGGCGATGACTGCCTGACTGTTCGTGGGAACCCTCACCCCGGGCGTGAGAATTCCGACCAGATTGAGCGGATCCGCCGCGCTGGTCAGCACAGGGACGCCGCTGGCCTGGGTCGCCCGGATGCGCCGCAAAGCCGCCACGGCTTCCGGAAGGGCGAATTGTTCCCCGGCAAATCCGGCCACGAAACGCCCCCCGCGAATCTCACCTCGGGCTTCCATGCGACGCAGACATTGCAGGATGGGACGCCAGAGCTGGGCGCAATTCTCACGCTCCAACAGCCGCCGGAAGACCACGCCGTAGCGTTGCAGGAGGCTGCGTGCCACAGGTTCCAGATCAGGCGCGCCGTAAGGCAAGGTCTCCGGCCCCTCCTCGCTCGCCTCCAGCAAAGCCCAGCGGCCGCTCTCTTCGATGCCCGTGGCCATGCCGCGGCGACGGCGTTCGCCGCGCAGAGGCCGACGCTTGGCGCTCGGTGTCAGCAGCACCCGCAGCCCCTGGGTATTGTCCGACGTGGCAAGCCCGGCGGTCGCGAGTTCGCTCAAGGCCTGTTCGCACTGTGTCCTGAGCAGCCGGGCGCCTGCGGCAATATCGTCGAAGAAAGATGCGCCGCGGGCGTGCAGGTAGGCTCTCGCCGCCTCGGCCACGCCACTGAGTTCGGGCTTCTCGCCTCCCCCATGCAGTTGCAACCAGGCGCGCAGGTCACTGCGCGGGATGAAGGTGATGGGAGAGGTTCGCAGCAGCTGTCCACCCGCCTTGCCACCTTCCCGTGGACGCAGGCGGAGCCAGCTCACCCGGCCGCCACTGCTGAGACGGTCGAGCATGGACGCGCTGTAATCCTTGACCCTGAGTGGAAGAATGCCCTGCTCCCAACCTCCCGCTGGAGCCTCGAATCCTGCAAGCATCTCCAGCACCTTGGCCGTCGCCTGTGCGCCTTCCACCTGATGTCCGGCGCCTGCGTACTGCCATTCGAACAGAAAGCGCAGGAAATCAGCTGCGGCAACCGGTTCTATCTCGGCACGCAGGCGATTGAGGGTGTAACGGTGGATACGGGCCAGCAGCCGACGTTCGCACCATTCGAGCTCGGTGCTCCCTGGTGAATACTGTCCGCGCAGCACGATTCCCTGAGCTTCCAGTGCGTAGAGCTGCTGTTCGACAGCACCGACATCCTGCGCCAGATGCCCCGCAAGACTCGGCGCTGTGACGGGGCCACAGACCTCCATCCAGCCTCGCACCAACGCCAGCAGCGGGGATTCCTTGGCTGGGCGCGACCACGCGAGCAGGGGCTCTTCCCCGATCAAGGTCGCTGCCGGCCAGAGTCCCCTCAGCTCGCGGCAACGCTCTGCGGCCAGCCACCTCTCTGTCCCGGAAACTTCCGGCAGGCACAGCACCAGCGCACGGTTCTCGTGCGCAAGGGTGTCGTGCCACTGTATGAGCTTCGCTTCATCCACGTCGGCAAGCTGTCCCTGCGGTCCGCGCGCAAGCGTGCGCGGACTGACGGCACCAAGCAGGTCCAGCGCCTCGTGCAGCTCATCGCGGTTACGCGGGCTCGGCCACACCTCGGCAATGACTCGCGTGATGGCTTCGGCATCGAGCGCCCCGAGATCCGTCGCCACTGCGGGGTCCAGCCAGCGCCGACTCTGCACCGCCTGTGTGCGCCGTTCCTCCAGCGGGGCATCATCGAGAAATGCATAGGGGTTGGCGTTCAGAACGGCCTGGGCAAAGGGCGAGGGCTCGGTGAGATCGCGCGCCACGAGGCGTTTTTGACCTTGCTCCACAGCGCGCAACAGTTCTTCCAGGCCCGTGCAGTCCATCACTTCCGCGAGGCAATCATCGATCGCCTGATCGACGAGGGGGTGTTCCGGAATCTCGCGCGCACCCGTCAGGTTCTCTGCGCAGGCGAGTTGATCAGGGAACACCAGTGACACCAGATCTTCGGCAAACATGCGCAGCAGCCGGGGGGGGGTGCGCTTGCCATGACGGCTGCGCTGGATGGCCAGCGCGCAACAGGCAACCCAACGCCAGCGCACCGGAAACATCGGTGCATCCAGCAGTGCCTGTGTGAGCACCTGCCGCACGGTATTCGACTTGAGGAAAC
>JBDLQR010000033.1:0-10291 GCA_039800485.1 Pseudomonadota bacterium | reverse complement strand
CAGATGACCTTCTTGCCCTTGTAATCGAGATCTTCCGGCCAGGTCTGGGGGTGGACTATCTGTCCCTTGAAATCCGACATGCCCTCCCAGGCCGGCGTGTAGCCTTCCGAATGACGGTAGTAGCCCTGGCACATCCACAGGAAGCAGGTCGTGAAAGTGAGCTCTGCGCCATCCGCATTGCGTCGTGCGTGCACGGTCCAGAGCTTGTCCTCACTGGACCAGCTGGCGGACAGGATGCGGTGGCCATAGCGAATGTGCTGGTCAAGATGATTTTCCTCGATCACCTCACCCATATAGGTGCGTATGGCATCGGCGCTCGCGATCGGCGGCCCCACCCACGGCTTGAAGCGGTAGCCAAAAGTATAGAGGTCGCTGTCTGAGCGCACCCCGGGGTACTTGTGCATCAGCCATGTCCCGCCAAAGCTCTCAAGTGCTTCAAGGATCACGAAGCGCTTGTCCGGGCACTGCTTGGTGAGATGGTAGGCACCGCCGATGCCTGAGACTCCGGCACCAACGATCAGCACATCGAAGTGTTCCGGCTGAGAGCTGGGTGACGGGCTGGCGTTGCTGGATACAGCCATGAAGAGTCCTCCTGTGGTAGACGTGATGAGTTTCCTGTTTGCGTAATGGTCGGTCTTGATTTGGATCAACGTGTCACCGGAGGCGAACGCCGCCAACACGGGCGGACCGACCCGGTACCGCATGGGGCGCAAGGCTCTGCGTGATGCGCATCGGCCAAGTAGGCCGGAATGTCATCGACTTCCACGGAACTGGCTTCCGCTGCCATGCGAAGTCGGTGTCTCGCTCAGGTCCGGGGCGACAGTGGGAAGTCCCGCTGATACTGCCAGCCCTGCTGCAACATCAGCAGCCGGTGGCGGCGGCCCGGGGTGTCGAGATCCAGCGTTTGATACCCCGCATCTTCCTCGTAGACCGCGCAGTGTCCCCCGTCCAGTTTCGCCAGCCGTGGCACGAAGTGCTGAATCTGGTGATCGCGCAGATGCGTGCCCAGCGCTGCGGCTGATTCACATTCCCGGAACCGGAGCAGCGACACAAAGGTCGGGCCGGGAAGATTCATGTCACCACTGGCCTGCAGTGCGAGGGCCTGAGAGGGCGTCATCCAGCAGTGTTCGACTATCTCCGACTGGTCTATGCGGACTGTGGCATCAGGACCGGCCTGCGCAAGGAAGAACCAGGTCGCGAAGCGCTTTGGCAGGGTCGCCGGCGTGGTCCAATGAGCGAAGGGCACAAGCACGTTCGTGTCCAGCACAAGCCCGGCCTCTTCCCGAGCCTCGCGCACAGCGGCGCGAGCAGCCAGCATGATCTCGCTTCGTTCGCCCCCCTGAGCGCTTTCAACAGCGTCTGTCTCGTCGACCCGACCGCCCGGAAATACCCACGCACCTCCATGAAAGGCAATGTTCTCGTTTCGCTTGACCAGCAGGACTTCGAGGTCGCCCGCCGATTGGCGAACGACGGCAACCGAGGCTGAAGGACGGGCCGGGGCAGGTGTATCACTCATGCCCCGAGTATAGGAGGGCCTTCTGACGGTGCCCATAGCTTGCGCCGGGGCTGCATCCAGATATCCCGGAGATCCGGGTCCCGGATGAGACAGGCCCGGGTGGGGTCTACCCTCAGCCGTTTGCGCAACAGGATGGACAGCGCTCGAGGTCTCTCTGCATAGTGCGGGTGACGGCCAAGCCGCACCCAGGAACCCGAGCTCCATGGCACTGCTGACCGATTACCTCACTTACGCGGATGCCCAGGTGCATTGCACCAGCGACGCCCTGTGGGCGTTGTTTGACGGTAACCGGGAGCGTATGAACATCGCGCATGAATGTGTCGATCGCCACGCCGGAACCGGACGTGTCGCGGTCATCGTCGCCCGTGCGGACGGGGGCGAGGAGTGTATCGAGTATGCAACGCTCGCCAGTGATTCAGCGCGCTTTGCCCACCTGCTGCAGGCGCGTGGTGTGGCGCCCGGAGACCGGGTAGCCGTGATGCTCGAGCCGTCCAGGGCCTTTTACGCCTGTCTTTTTGGCGCAATGAAGCTCGGTGCGGTCGCCGTTCCCCTGTTCACTCTTTTCGGTCCGGATGCGCTGCGGCTTCGTCTGCAAGACTGCGCGGCACGACTGCTGGTCACCAATTTCTCCAGGGCACCGCTGCTCACTGAACTTTCCGGGTTTGAGGTGCTGACCATCACGGAATTCGACGACCCGGGACTCGATAGGTTGCTTGAGCGCTTCCCGACACACTTTGCATCGGCGACCCGCGCCGACGACCTTGCGATCTTCCAGTACACCTCCGGGACTACCCGGGAGCTTCCAGAGGCCGTGCGCCATACGCATCGCGCACTTGTGACCCTGATGTTGGCCGCGCTTTACGGCAGTGGTCTGCGCCCGGGTGATCGCTTTTTCTGTCCTTCCTCACCGGCCTGGGGGCACGGTCTTTGGCATGGCACCCTCGCACCCCTTGCCCTTGGCTTGACCATTGGCGCGTATGCGGGTCGGTTCGACTCCGTGCGCCTGCTGGAAGTCCTGTCGCGCCATCGCTTCAACAACATCGCTGCGGCCGCCACCCATTACCGGATGATCCGGAATGCGGGTGTGGCACAGCAATTCCCGCTCAGTATCGACAAGCTCTCGTTCACCGGGGAGCCGTTGGACTCCGAGACGGCGGATTTTCTTTACCGGTACACCGGCCATGAGGCGGCGAGCATGTATGGCACCACGGAGGTTGGCGTGGTGCTGGTCAGTTACCCGGGCGCGCCGGATTTCGAAGTGAGGCGAGGGTCGCTGGGCAAGCCGGTACCCGGCGTCCAGGTGTCAGTGCGCGACGCTGCAGGAAATGAGTGTCCGCCGGGCGTCACGGGAGAACTCGCGGTCCTGCGTCGGGGAACCTGGATTCCGACGCGCGATCTCGGGCACATGGATGATGACGGATATTTCTACCATGGTGGACGCGCCGATGATGTCATCATCTCCGCAGGGTGGACGATGAGCGCGGTGGAAATCGAAGATACGCTGCTCAGGCACCCGCTGGTACTCGAAGCCGCCGCGATTGGTGTGCCCGACGCTGTCCGTGGGCAGGTTGTCAGGGCTTACCTCGTTTGCCGCACCGAAGGCAACGCAGCTTTGGTTGAAACCCTGCAGGAGTTCGTGCGCACGCGTCTTTCCATGCACGAATATCCGCGTCAGATAAGATTTGTCGATGAGCTGCCCAAGACTCCCGCCGGCAAGGTCAACCGACGCGCCCTGCGGGAAGCCGCAGCCGCTGCCACGATTCCCGAATGATTCCTCAACACAGCCCTCTGCAGTGAGACCTCGATGAACAATACCCGCGCGTTTCCCCGAATCACCGAATCTGCCCTGGATGAGCTCAGGGCACGAATCGGCAAGCCAGTAGGGCAGACGCTGGAGCCTTGGTGTCATGAAGCCACCCGGGACAATATCCGGCATTACGCGCACGGCATCGGAGATGACAACCCCCTGTGGTGCGTGCCTGAGTATGCTGAACGCAGCGTGCATGGCGGCGTCATTGCACTGCCCAGCTTTCTCTTTGCCACCAACCGGGTGATTTCAGGGTATGTCGGTGGTCTGCCCGGAATTCATGCCATGTGGTCCGGTGCAGAGTGGCGATGGCACAAACTGATCCGGCGCAATGATCAGATTTCCAGCGAGGCGCGCCTCAAGGAACTGGTTGAGCACCAGACCCGTTTCGCGGGTCGGGCGATCCAGCAGATCTACCGCGTGGATTTCTACAATCAGGACGGGGACCATGTAGCCGAGGCCGACAGCTGGTGTTTCAGGACCGAGCGCGATCATGCACGGGAGCAAGGTACCAAGTACCGGGAACTCAAGGCACGACCACGCCGGACCTATACGGAACAGGAACTGGCCGAAGCCTTCGAACTGTACGCCCGGGAAGAGGTTCGGGGCGCCACGCCACGTTGGTTCGAAGACGTGGCCGCGGGCGAGACCCTGCCGACCATGCTGAAGGGGCCGATGACCGTGACCGGTTTCATCGCCTACGCCCAGGGTTGGGGAGGGCTTTATATCCGGGCCAACAAGCTGGCCTGGAAGATGATGCAGCAGCATCCCGGGTTGGCAATCCGCAATGCCTTCGGCGTGCCAGACTGCCCGGAACGAGTGCATTGGGAACAGGACTTCGCGCTGGAGGTGGGCGCACCTGGTGCCTACGACTACGGTCCCGAGCGATGCTCCTGGCTCATCCATCAGATCACCAACTGGATGGGAGATCGGGGCTTCCTGGTTTCAGCGCATTGCCGGATCAGGCGCCACAATCCGGAGGGCGACCTGCTCTTCATTCATGCCAAGGTCACCCGTTGCTGGGTGGAATCGGGGAAGGGCTTCG
Organism: Pseudomonadota bacterium; assembly: GCA_039800485.1. Classification (GTDB taxonomy): domain Bacteria; phylum Pseudomonadota; class Gammaproteobacteria; genus CAIKBL01. Next base: position 5,923 of record JBDLQR010000033.1, on the reverse strand, counting down.
TCGAGATTGAGCAGGAGGCCCGTAATCAGGACGGTGAGCTCTCTGTCCTCGGGGGCGGCGTGGTGGAATTACCGTTGAGGGCAAACTGATGTCATGTGAGGAGGGTGCATGAATCCGGATTTCAGAAAGCTTTTTGCGGCAGTAGACGCCATGGACTCCAGCGCCTTTGGTGCCTTTCTGTCCGAGGATGCGCAATTCCGCTTTGGCAATCTGCCGGTCGTGATCGGCAGAGAGGCGATTACGGGTTTTCTTGATGCGTGGTTCCCGTCCATTGCGGCGATCCGGCATGAGGATCTTGCCATGCGGGACTTTGGCGACACGGTACTGGTCGAAGGCCGCGTCACCTACACGCGAAAAGATGCAACTGAGCTCAGTGTGCCCTTCGCCAATGTCTTCGATATGGTCGGCGGCAGCATCAGGGGCTACCGCATTTATGTCGACAATTCAGGACTGTATCCGGGCCGCTGATCAGAATCGGAGCTCGAAGTTCAGCATGCCAAGCAGCTGCGTGTTGTGTTGAGCGATGCCGTCGCGATCGGGTGCGAACAGGTGCCCTGAGCCGTCATAAGCGTCGTACTTGAGTTCGGGCCGGACAATGACCCATGGCAGTGCCTCCCAGGTCAGGTTGAGGGTGGCGGCATACACCGTGCCACCGCCGGCGCCTACGCCGCTCCACAGGACATTCGCTGCTTCCTCATCCGCAAAGGCTTCCAGACGGGCGCCCGTGTAGAGGCCGGGAAGCAGGCGATACCGAAAACCGCCATTCACCCCGTAAAAGGTGGCGTCTTCGGTGATTGCGAAGGGGAGGGGAGCGAGATCGCCGCCTTCCTGAAAACCATGAATGCCTTCAAAGACCACGTTGAGGCGCTCGTTGATGGTGTGCGCAAGCGTGATGAAGGTGACTATTCGATCCAGATACGCGTCCGTGGAGCTGAGCGCCAGGAACTGGCTGCCACCCCCGCGCGGGTGCGCGATGCCATTCTCTACGTGCACATCGCCGAAATCGTCCTCGCCGTTGCCGTAGACGGTTTCGATATCAAGCCATGTGCGCATGTCGGGACTGCGCCAGCGCGCCCCGAACAGGAAGGAAGGGCCGCCCGCACCTGAGCCGAAATCGATGGCGTTCCAGTCACCGGTCAGACCGAAGAAGAGACTTGCCAGTCCCGCCGACTCTGCAATCGGCAGACGCGATTCGATCAAAGCACCGACGTGCTTTGCGGGGCCGGCTGCGAACGCATAGGTGCGGCTTGCGAAGTAGTTCGGTGGATTGAAGGCGTAACCGATTTCCGCTGCGAGTGTGGTGTGCCAGCTTCCAAGCAGCACGGTTGTGCCAGCGCCCAGCGGCAGATAGAGATCCAGATACCACTGCGTGAAGGCCAGCCGCTCCGCGTCATCTGCATTCCAGCGCCAGTCATCGAAGCCTTTTGTTTTCCAGTAGATACCGTCCTCGCCCACCAGCGCCGAGAGGGCCCAGTCGACGACGACCTTGTCACCTTTCGGTCCGGGCATCGGGCCCACGCGTGAGAGCAAGTTGCGGGTGGGTGCGGCGATACGGCCCGGCGGGCAGGCGTCACCCTTGCACACGATGAGACCGATGTGCTGGAGATTGAGCCCTTCGTCCTGTGGCACGCCGGCCTGGGGTTGAATGTTGCGCGCGCGACCCTGTGGCATGCGGCTGGCCGGGATGTCGTGATTGGCCTCACTCAGGCTCACATGACCAAAGCCAAGTACTGCAATCCCGTGGTCCTGTTCCAGCGAGTCCCCGAACAAAGAGCGAAAGAGGCTGCCATAGGGCCGGGGCTCATTTTCCGCCGACGCATTGCCGGCGGCCAACAACAGGGGCAAAAGGAGCAAGAGGCGTTGCATGAGGGGCACCTGGCACTCTGAATCTGGATTCATAGTATTTCATATTCATGGGGTTATGAAATATTTATGAAGTTGATTCGCGATTTTTGGCGTACTTTGCCAACGCACGGCTCCCGGGTGTCAAAACCGGTGCCAGTCGCCGATAGGAAGAATCTGACAGGCGGGTGTTGGGTGCAGCCTGGTCCTGATCCGGGCGATGGCGGAACAGCCGGGACCGCCGCCGCGCTGGGGAGGTGATCATTCAGGGGAACTTGAGGAGGGGTTGAACCAAGCGCCGCCCCCGCTGGGAGGGCACAGGTGCAGGCCGAAGTTCTGAAAAATTTTCAAAGGACCAGACCTGATGCAGGTCTTGCGAGATGGCTCCCCGGGACGGGCTCGAACCGCCGACCCAGTGATTAACAGTCACTTGCTCTACCGACTGAGCTACCGGGGAATCGCGAAAGGCCACGCATGGTAATCGTGCGAACCCTGCCGGTCAATGCGCGATCAATCATGGGCTTTTCGGCTTGCGCTGCGCGGTGAGTCATCGTTGCTTATGATGGAAGGCCGCAGCACCGGCCTGCACTGATCTGGCGAGACTGGATGACGCTTCCCATGGAAAAACGTTTCGAACTGGTGTCCGGCTTCGAGCCTGCCGGTGGACAACCTGCGGCCATTGCGCAGTTGATCGAGGGCATCGATGCAGGGCTTGCGCACCAGACCCTGCTGGGGGTGACGGGCTCCGGCAAGACCTTCACCATTGCCAACGTCATCCAGCGCATCCAGCGGCCGGCCATCGTGCTTGCACCCAACAAGACGCTTGCGGCCCAGCTCTATGGCGAGATGCGGGAGTTCTTTCCCAACAACGCGGTGGAGTATTTCGTCTCCTACTACGATTACTACCAGCCCGAAGCCTACGTCCCTTCTTCAGACACCTATATCGAGAAGGATGCCTCGATCAACGACCACATCGAGCAGATGCGCCTTTCCGCCACCAAGGCACTCCTCGAGCGACCGGATGCGATCATCGTCGCGACAGTCTCTGCCATCTACGGCTTGGGTGACCCGGGCGAGTACCACGAAATGGTCCTGCATCTGCGCCGGGGTGATCGGCTCAATCAAAGGCAGATGCTGAAACGGCTCACGGAATTGCAATACGTGCGCAACGAACTCGAACTCGCGCGCGGCACCTATCGCGTGCGGGGCGATGTGGTCGATATCTACCCTGCGGAATCAGAGCGCGACGCATTGCGGGTCCAGATGTTCGACGATGAGATCGAATCCCTCGCGATGTTCGATCCGCTGACGGGTGAAGTCACTCGTCAGCTGCCGCGCTTCACGGTGTATCCCAAGTCCCACTATGTAACGAGTCGCGAGACCATCCTCGGCGCCATCGATGCGATCAAGGATGAGCTGCGCGACCGACTCAAGGTTCTGAGGGATCTGGACAAGCTGGTGGAGGCGCAACGGCTGGAGCAGCGCACCCGCTTCGACCTGGAGATGATGGCCGAGATTGGCTACTGCTCCGGGATCGAGAACTACTCGCGCCACCTGTCCGGACGCAAGCCCGGCGAGCCCCCGCCGACGCTGTTTGAGTACCTGCCGGCCAACACGCTGCTGGTGGTCGACGAGAGCCACGTGACCATCCCGCAACTGGGAGGAATGTACCGTGGTGACAGGGCACGCAAGGAGAACCTGGTGGAATTCGGTTTCCGGCTACCCTGCGCGCTGGACAACCGGCCCTTGCGTTTCGACGAATGGGAGCAGCTCGCCCCGCAGACCATTTTCGTTTCGGCGACCCCGGGCGCTTATGAGCTTGAGCACTCCGGGCAGATCGTCGAATTGGTGGTCAGGCCGACCGGGCTCATCGACCCGGAAGTGGAAGTGCGACCTGCCGCGACCCAGGTGGACGATCTGCTGTCTGAAATCCGCAAGATCAGTGCGCTCGGCGAGCGGGTGCTGGTCACGACTCTCACCAAGCGCATGGCCGAGGATCTCACTGATTACCTCTCCGAGCACGGTGTGCGCGTGCGCTATCTGCATTCGGACATCGACACGGTGGAGCGGGTGGAGATCATCCGCGACCTGCGCCTCGGAGAGTTCGATGTACTCATCGGCATCAATCTGCTGCGCGAGGGGCTGGACATACCCGAGGTCTCCCTCGTGGCGGTGCTTGATGCGGACAAGGAGGGCTTTCTGCGGTCCGACAGATCACTCATCCAGACCGTCGGCAGGGCTGCCCGCAATATCTCGGGTCGGGCAATTCTCTATGCAGATTCCATGACCGGATCCATGCAGCGCGCCCTCGATGAAATGGGTCGGCGACGCGAGGTGCAGTCGGCATTCAACCTGGAGCATGGAATCACACCCAAGGGGATCTCCAAACGCGTGGCGGATGTCATGGAGGGCGCCTATGCGGTACCCGGGAGCGCACGAAAGAGCGGGGCGCGCAAGGTTGCAGAGCCGGGAGAGGAGTACCGCAACCTCACCCTGGAGCAGGCCACCGCCAAACTGCGCAAGCTGGAGGCAGACATGCATGCACATGCCCGCAATCTGGAGTTTGAGGAGGCGGCACGGGTGAGGGACGAGATCCGCCTGCTCAAGTCGACACGTTTCGAGATCCCGGAGGCGCTGGTCTGAGCCATGGAATTGGTCTAGACTTCGCCGCTCGAACGACGCCAGGCGCGTAGCTCAGTTGGTTAGAGCACCACCTTGACATGGTGGGGGTCGTTGGTTCGAGTCCAATCGCGCCTACCATCTCTGCTGTTCCCGGCTGCTCCTGTACGGAGCCGCTTCAAATTCCCCCACATGCACCAGTCCATGACGCACGGAAGCGTGGCACCCTCCGCGCTACATCATCCGTTCAGCTGAAACGCGGGATCACCTTCTCGGCGAAAAGCCCGAGCGAATCACACACCTGTGCGGCGGGATGCAGTCCCTGCGGGACAATCAGAAAGCACTCCTGCGGATTGAAGCGCGATCGTGCTGCTTCGATCCTGCGACTGATGGTGTCCGGGCTGCCGACCAGCAATTCCGGAAAGGGATTGCCAAAGGGAATCGACCAGCGTTCCCAGAACCATTTGAAGTCCTCGAACTGTTTTTCCGCTTCGGCATCCGTAGGCGCGCAGACCATCAGCCCACCCCAGGCAATCTGTGAGCCCGGGGGATTGTCATGTCCCCAGCGCACAGCTTCCTCCCGGTAGCGTGTCCACAGCATGTCGCAGAAATCGAGATTGCCGCTCATGACAATGGGCCGCCCGTTATGCCGCGCCCAGAACAGCGCAGTGCGGACCGAAGCCCCGAACCCGCCGTAGAGCTGCGGCCAGGGCTGCTGGTAGGGACGCGGTGCGATGCCGATTTCAGAGATGGTCATGTCCTCTGCCACGCCCCGGCCGAATTCGCTGTACACCGCGTGCACGTGCGGATTCTTCATGCCTATGGCCGGGAACTGCCAGAAGTCCCCGCGGTGGGAGAAGGTCGGTTGCGCAAGCGCCTTGAGCACAACTTCAACGTACTCGGAAAAGTGCGCCCGGTTGCGTAGATCCTCGGCCGAGTCCTTGTTCCATGGGCCTACCGCCGCAAAAGAGGGCTGGACCTTGAAGTTCTCCACCCAGCGATACTGGTAACCGCGCACGAGACCGAAAGCAAAGCGCCCGCGCAGCATGTGATCCAGTGTGGCGACGGTTTCGGCCGCGCGCAGGGGATTATGGGTTGTCGAGACCCAACCACAGGAAATGATTTTCAAGCGTCTGGTGTGCTGGCCGAGGAACATCGCCATCGCCGCAAGATCGTTGGACGCCTCGCAGCCTTCGATCTGCAGATGATGCTCGGGATGTCCAAACCCGGCGTAGCCGGAATCATCGGCAAATGCGGCGATCTGCGCGACTTCGTCCAGCATGCGCTGGTAATACTCTCCCTTGAGCCCGGCCAGACCCGCTTCCAGCTCGTGCCGGCGCCCCAGCGTGAAGTAGGCAAAGAGATTGAAGTCCATCGCCAGATCACTCCGACTGCATTTCAGGATGAAGAGGGTCAGCCTGCGGGCGCGGCCTCGAAAGCCTCAGGATCGGGGCGGCTTGTG
>JBDLQR010000032.1:0-6511 GCA_039800485.1 Pseudomonadota bacterium | reverse complement strand
TGTACCTCGATGTGCTGGCCAAGCTCGGCCAGTGGATGGAGATCCGTCTCTATCTGCAGAATCCCTGCCGGGAATACTGGGATCTGATCGTGGGGCCACGCCGGCTTGCGCAGCTTGAGGTTCGTGACGCCGTCGACTATCACGAGGTTGGACACCCGCTGCTGGCAAGCTGGGGCCAACAGACCCAGAGTCTGATCGCATTGCTTGGTGAAGCCGGGAACGTGAAGGGTGAAGATGCCCTGTTCGTGGGGCGTGAAAGTGACTCCCTGCTCGCAACCGTGCAGAACCGCATCCTTGATCTGCAGCATCAGGAATCTGCCAGTGTCGCGCTCGCGGCCGACGATCGCAGCGTCCAGATCCACGTCTGCCACTCGCTGGTCCGGCAACTCGAAGTGCTGCACGATCAGCTGCTCGATCGCTTTGCCACCCAGCCCGGCTTGCGTGCCGATCAGGTGCTTGTGGTGATGCCGGATCTTGCCCGGCATGCGTCACTGATCGATGCAGTGTTCGGCAGTCAGGACGCGCGTCGCATCCCCTATCACCTGGTGGGACTGCCACGCGCCGAGGCGAATCCCGTCGCGCGCGCCATGCTGATGCTCCTGCGACTGCTTGCCTCCCGGTGTCCCGCCAGTGCGGTTTTTCACCTGCTGCGTGAGCCCGTGATCAGTGCGGCATTCGAACTCGATGCTGCATGGCTGGAGAGCCTGCATGACTGGATAGATGCCGCAGACATCCGCTGGGGCCTGAGCGCTGAGCACCGTGCCCGGATGGGCCTGCCGGCCAGCAAGGACTTCAGCTTCGAGGAAGGACTCGATCGCCTGTTTCTGGGTTTGGCCTTGCCCGACGGCAGTGAGCCTTGGGCGGGCATGTTGCCGGTGCCGGCAGCCGAGGGGACCGAGGCGGCAGCGCTGGGTGCTTTTGATGCCTTTCTGCAGGCACTGGAGGTCGCACAGATTCAGGCAGCAGAACCTGCTCAGCCGGTGGCATGGGGTGTGCGCCTCGAAGCCTGGCTCGATGATTTTTTTCCTGCCACGCGCGCGACTGCCGAAGCCGTGGCCGAGGTCCGCCATGCCGTCCAGGCGCTGGTGACAGATCTGGTCGCCTCCGGACTGGAGGAAGGTTTGCCACTCAGCGTGATCGAGGCTGCCTTCACTGCACGCCTGGAAGACCCGGCCCAAGGGGCGATTCCCACCGGTGGGATCACTTTCGCCGGCATGACCCCCATGCGTCACCTGCCTTACGAGATTGTCTGCGTACTCGGCATGGATGATGGCGTTTACCCCACCCTGCACAAGCCCGATGAGTTCGACCTCATCGCACGGGCGCCACAACCCGGTGATCGTCAGCGGCGCCTCGATGAGCGCAACGTCTTCCTCGATCTGCTGCTCGCGGCCGGCAGCTGTTTCTACCTGAGCTACACGGGCCGCCACATCCGTGACGATTCCGGGTTGACGCCCTCCGTGCTGGTGAGTGAGCTGCTGGAATACCTCGGCCATCTCATCAGTGGCAAGAAAGGCCCTGAGGCCCTGGCCGCCGCGCGCAGCCGGCTTGTTGTCGAGCATCCCCTGCAGGCTTTCTCCGCCCGCTATTTTTCAGCCGGGGATGCGCACGACACATCCTTGTTCAGCTATGCACAGGAATATCTCGCTGCGCTCAGTGCGCGTGAAATCAGGACTGCCAAACCGCCTGCCCGCGGCGCGGACGGAGTGCCCGCCTCCGCAGGGGAAACCTCCACGGAACACGGCAGTGATGACGCCACTGTAGACAGCGAGCCCGAGGATGAGGCCGAGATCCGCGATTTTGCGCAACCGTTTTTTCTTGCGCCCCTGCCTGTGCCGGAACCCGCAGTGCGTGTCATCGGGCTTGCGGATTTGCAGGACTTCTTCAGCAACCCCGCGCGCCATCTCTTGCGCCAGAGTCTGCAGGTGTCACTCCGGGAAGCGGAAGAAGAGCTGCAGGACGATGAACCCTTCGGCGTGGATTGGGCCAGTCGTCGCGAGCTGGCGCAGCGCTTGCTGCCTGCGCTGCAGGCGGGAGCCACGGATGAGCAGATTCTGACGCTGGCTGCGGCGGGCCGCGAATATCCGGCGGGAGCACTGGGACAAAGCCTGTTGCTGCGCGAGCTGCCCGCCTTGCGCCACTACGCGGCGCGCGTACCGGTAGCGCGTTGCGGGCCTCCGACCTGGTCTGTCTCTGCACGCTTTGATGTGGCAGCCGGAGGCTTGACGGTGATCCTCGAGGACATGCTGGTGGGCTTCGAGGCGTGGGGGCAGATCTGCCACCGCTATGCCACACCCGCTGCGCGCGACAAGCTGGAGACGTGGTTGAGCCACCTCTTCTTCAACGCCGCAGACGCTGCAGGACCGGTCGATCCGCCGCGTCGGACGCGCTGGCTGGGGCGCGAGCCGGGCTTCGAATTCAGTCCCTGCGCCGCGGCCGAGGACCTGCTGCGTGAGCTGCTCGCGCTCTATGCACAGGGCCTCAGCCTGCCCCTGCGCTTCGCGCCGCGTGCGGCGATGACCTACGTGGAGGAACTGCCGAAAGGGCGCGCGCGTGCGCTGCGGGAAGCTCGCAGGGTCTGGGCCGGGCAGGGTGACCCGGGCGCCGTCTGGGGACGGCGAGGGGAGGGTGACTCACCCGCCTGGCGGATCGTTCTGCGCCACGAGCCCCAGCCGCTGAACGCCGACTTCGAGCATATGGCCTGCACGGTGTTCGAGCCACTGCTCGCGCATCTGTCGGAGGAGATCTGAGTGGCGGACTCGCTGGATGTGTACGCGGTGCCGTTGCGAGGGCTCAACCTCATCGAAGCCTCGGCGGGTACTGGCAAAACCTGGAGTCTCTGTGCGCTCCATCTCCGCCTGCTGCTCGAGAAGAAGCTCGAGCTCAGCCGGATCCTGGTCGTGACCTTCACCAACGCCGCGACCAGCGAACTGCGGGCTCGCATCAGAGCCCGCATCCTCGATGCAGTGGAAGTCCTGCGACTGCGGGAGAGGGGGGAACATCACACCTTTCCCGACCGCGGGCTGGTTGCGTATCTCGACGAGCTTGCAGCTGCAGAGGGCGCGTCGCCGCTGATGCAGCGCCTTGTCCTGGCCCGGGAAAGTTTTGATGACGCTGCCATCTTCACCATTCATGGCTTCTGCCAGCGCGCACTGGCGGATACACCCTTCAGCGGGGGACTGCCCTTCACCTTCGAAGCCATCGAGGACGACAGCGAACATCGATTGCAGGAGGCGCAGGATTTCTGGCGCAGCCGCATCTTCGGGCTGACGACACCCTGCATGGGGCATCTGCTGGAGACGGGTGATTCGCCCGCACGCTATGCGGAGTATCTGGCCCGGCGCCTCGCCAAACCGCTGGCCAGGATTGAGTGGCCGATGCTGCCGGCAATGCCGGTGGAGCCGGATCTAGCCGCTCTGTGCGCTGCATTCGCACCCTTGCGAGCGGCATGGTCGAGTCTGGAGATGGAGCCTCCTGAGGTGCTGACGGGCGCGCTCGAGCTCATGAAAGGCAACATCTACAAGGTGGAAGGCATTGTTCAGGGCGCTCAGGAGTGGCGAGGCTGGCTGGCGGCCGACGATCCCCTGCACCGCCGACACGACGCGAAGAACTCGAAGTTCGCGCTCTATCGCACGAGCCGCATCGTCAACGGCACGCGCAAGGCGCATGGAGGGAAAGGTCCCGAGCACCCGTTCTTCGCGGCGGCCGAAGCCTTCTTCATGGAGCAGGAAAAATATCTGCAGGCGCTGGACCTGAAACGCGTGCAATTGCTGCGCGAGTTCCTCGAGGCGGCCGCGCGTTCACTGCGTGCACGCAAGCGTCAGGAGCGGGTCGTGGCTTTCAACGACATGCTGTCCAACCTGCATGAAGCACTGGCCTCGGGTGAGAATTCCGGCCTTGCGGCCGCCCTGCGTGAGCGTTTTCCGGTTGCCCTCATCGATGAGTTCCAGGACACCGATCCCCTGCAGTTCGAGATCTTCCGCCTCATTCATGGCGATGAGGCGCATCTCCGTGAGTTCCCCGTGTTTCTGGTTGGAGATCCCAAGCAGGCAATCTACAGCTTCCGCAATGCTGACCTGCACACTTACCTCAAGGCGGCAAGTCTCGTTTCGGCACGGCACCTGCTGGGTGTGAACCGGCGCTCCACGGTAGCTCTGGTGGAGGCCTGCAACGGAATCTTCGGCGCCAACTCCGCGGCATTCCTGCAGCCGGGCATGGACTTCGTGCCGGTTGCGCCCGACCCGCGCAAACTGCCCCCACTCCTCGATTCCAGCAGTGCGCCACGCGAGTGCTTTGAAGTCTGGTGGCTGCCGAGGGACGCGCAGGGCGGTTGGCTCCCCCTCACTGCGGCGAAAGCGCTCTGCGCGGAGCGCACGGCCGGCGAGATCGCTCGCCTGCTTGGCGAATCTTTCCGGGTACAACTTGACGGGCGCAGTTTGCGCGCTTCGGATATCGCCGTGCTGGTGCGCACACATGCAGAGGGGCGCCTGATACGGCAGGCACTTGAATCACGCGCAGTGTCCTGCGTCGAGATGTCTCCGGTGAGCGTTTTTCGCACGCTGGAGGCCGAAGAGCTGGAGCGTGTCCTGATGGCGCTTGCCGAACGCAGTGAAGGCTTGCTGAGGGCCGCGTTGACCGTGAGCTTTCTCGGTGGATCGGCCGCGCGGATTCTCGCACTGTCTGAAGACAGCCAAGGCTTTCTGTCGTTGATCCAGCGGTTTGCGGGTTACCGCCAGATCTGGGAGACGCAGGGCTTTGCAGTGATGTTTCGTCGCTTTCTGCGCGCAGAGCAAGTGCAACAACAGACCCTGCAACAGCCGGACGGCGAGCGGCGCCTGACCAACCTGCTGCATCTTGGCGAACTGCTGGGCGCCGCGGCCACCGCGCACCCCGCGCCGGATGCGCTCCTGCGCTGGTATCGCAGCCAGCGCCAACGGATGGGCGCTGCCCCCGAGGCCGCGCAGATGCGATTGGAGTCGGATGCGAATCTCGTGCGCATCGTCACCATCCATAAGTCCAAGGGGCTGGAGTATCCGATCGTGTTCTGTCCTTTTCTGTGGGTGGACAATGCAGGTCCGCGCGCGGATCTGCCGCTGCTGAGGGAACATCACGAAGAGGGCACCGCGGTGCTCGATTTTCGCATCGGGAGCGACCGGGACGAGGAGATCAAGGCACAGCGCAGACGCGAGGCGGATGCTGAGTTCATGCGCCTGGTCTACGTCGCGCTCACGCGCGCGAGCCGCCGTTGCTACCTGTTGGCGGGTTTTTGCAAGGATGCGAACTCCGACAAGTGCGGCACCAGCTTGCGCAGTCATCTCAACTGGCTGGTTGCGGGTGCCGGTATGACACCGGAGCAATGGGCAGACTCGAAGCAGAACAAACGCACGCCGGAGGAAGTCGAGCGCGCATGGCATCTTGTGGCGCAGGCGGCCCATTTCAGGGTGATGCCCCTGCCTGAAATCAACGTTCCCGAAGTCGCTGAATTGCAACCTCGACTGGCCCTGCGCCCGGGCCGTGAGACCCCACCGCGCGTACGCGAGGCCTGGGGCCGGGGCAGTTTCACAGCCTTGACGCGCCATCTCCACGTGCCGGAGCGGGTGGCAGATCACGATGTGGAGGTCCTTCCGCCGCCGGGGCTGCCGCAACCCACGCCGGCACTTGCCGCGGACGACATCCTGCGTTTCCCGCGCGGCGCGAGCGCTGGCAGCTGCCTGCATCGCATCTTCGAGCTCATCGATTTCACACGCAGCGAGGGATGGGAGGCTGCCATCGAGCGTGGCCTGCGTGAATTCCCGCAGAGCCCGTTGCCTGCAGAGTCGTCACTCTTCAAAGCGATGCTCCGCCGGATGCTGGAGGAGGTCCTCGCCTGCCCTCTGCGTAAGGAGTTCCGTCTGTGCGAGCTCGCTGCCACGGACCGCCTCAATGAACTGGCTTTTACCCTGCACGCGCCGTCACTGGTCGTGGACCGGCTGAATGAGCTGCTGCTGGAACATCACTACCTGCATGAGAGGCTGCCTGCACGGGGTTGGCAGGGCTTTCTGTCGGGTGCGATAGACCTCGTCTTCCGCCATGAGGGCAAGTTCTACCTGCTCGACTGGAAATCCAACTTCCTCGGCGAGCGGGTCGAAGACTATGCCCGGCCGGCACTGGACCGTGAGATGCACCGGCATGCCTATCACCTGCAGCATTTGCTCTACACCGTGGCACTCAAGCGTTTTCTGCAGGCGCGTCTGCCCGGTTATGACCACGCGCGCCAGTTTGGCGGGGTGTTCTATCTCTTCGTACGCGCCGTGCGGCCGCACTGGCGACTCGCCGATGGCAGTCAGGCCGGTGTGTACTTCGAGCGTGCGGACGACACGTTGATCGAAGCGCTTGATCGCTGTCTTGATCAGACGCCCGTGAGACAGTCATGAACATGCGCAAGACAGCTCATGCTTCTGCTGAGGCGGGCCTGGCGCAGGGAATGGCGCGACGTCTGCGCGAATGGGCCGTGGCTGCCGGCGCGCCGGAG
>JBDLQR010000031.1:0-10161 GCA_039800485.1 Pseudomonadota bacterium | reverse complement strand
CAGGTTGCGCGACTCTGGACCGGGGCACCGGTGGCTGTATGCATGTACTGCCGTGCGGCTGATATGACCGCATGACCGGTCGCGGTTAGCCTGCCGTGGCGCTGCACCACATCGTCGCCCGCGGCAAAGTTCTCGGCATCGCGTTGCAGAGCCGTCGTGACTTCGGCACGTTCCTGTTCGTTAAGACTGACGGAATGCAGCAATCTGGACATCGCCCAATGCATGCGGGCCGACACAAACGTGGCGTGATAGATGCCGTCCATGGGGCGCTTGTCAACCCTCAGAGGGGAGGGAAACAGCTCTTCGTCGTCGTTCAGCACGAGGGCTTCGTCCAGGGCATAGCCGAACAACAGGCTGTGAGCGCTCTCGTGCGCAAGCACTTCCACCAACTGGAGGTCGCTTTCATGGGACTCGATGTTCAGGAACAGCCCTCCCCAAAGCATGTACGAAGAGCCACCGTCGAATTGGTAGGGTGCCGAGTGATCTCCCACCACCATGCAGACTTCTCGGATCAGCCCTGCGAACTCCTGCGCCAGTTCGGGTAGGGCGCTATGCAGTAGCGCAACGGTGCGTTGCAGACGTTGCACAAAGCCAGTGGCCATGGGCTCGGGTGGCGGCAGCAGGGCAAACCGAGTCTGTGGGTCCGTGTCCATCAATTGCTGATACAGGCTCGCCTGCGACGGTGGCAGATCGCGCAGGGACAACACGGACAGGGTGTCGGGAGCGCTGCGGGTGGCGACAAGTGCGTCGTTGATGCGCCTGGCCTCCTCCACCCGGCCGTCCATCAGGGCGGTGGCCAGTTGGTAGTGAAAGCCAAAGGTGGTGGGGCCGAAGCGGTGGCCCGCCTTGAGGTCGGCTGCTCGGGCCGCCAGCGCATGGGCGCCGACCAGGTCGCCTGCCCGCTCGGCGATGTGTTCAAGGCTGTCTGCCAGCAGGGCGTGCGCCCTGGCATCCATGGCACGCGCCCGCTCACCATCGGGGGCGAAAGTGTGTTCCATCCTGCGCTCGTCTTGAAACAAAAAAGGCAGCATTGCTGCTGCCTGGTTCGGTTGTGTGATGTGGACGTCAGACGGGTTTGGTGCCAACCTTGCCGCCGATTTTGCCGCCAAGCCGGGCGGCCTGCGAGGGGGCATCAGCCTTGCCCCCCACCTTGCTGCCAAGCCGGGCGGCCTGCTGGGGGGCACCAGCCTTCTCTCCCACTTTGGCTTCCAGTCGGACGTCCCGGTTGCGAATGTTCTCCAGCGGCTGGGAGTCCTTCACCAGGATTTTGAAGCCCAACATCTTGGACAGGTCGAGATTGACGTTGCTCATGCATAAGCTCCGGTGGTTTATCGAATGGTCATGCTACGAGTGCGTCATTGAATGTGTCAACGATTGCCCCCAGGCAATGTGTGGCTGGATGGAGACCTCCGGATGATTTGTTTCGTGATCACGTGGCCGCGCAAGACGCTCAGGCGCCTCAGGGAACTGCCGGGCATGCCTCGGCATCGCATCTGGTCGTACGATGCGCTGTTCCGGGCCCGCAGACTGCCGAAGGCCACGTGGATTTTCACCGACTTTGACCGCCTCGCACCATGGGATCTGGAGCTGGCAGCGCATGTGTACCGGGAACTCGCGGCATCCGGCCAGCGGGTGCTCAACGACCCGGCGCTCGCGGTCGGACGGTTCGACCTGCTGGCTGCCTTGCGTCAGAACGGGCGCAACAGTTTTTCCGTCTGGCGTGCGGTGCAGTGGGAGGCTGTGGACCAGTTTCCGGTGTTCCTGCGGACGGAGGCGGCCCACCGAGGACCGCTGACCGATCTGATCCACGATGCCGTCGATCTGGGCTCTGCGGTCAAGCGTGCCTTGGCCGACGGGCATCCCTTGCGGGATCTGATGGTGGTCGAGTACTGCGCACAGCCGATGCCGTCAGGCATCTTCCGCAAGAAGGCCGCCTTTCGTCTCGGTGACCGCCTGGTCAACACGCTGGCGGTGCACGACACCAGCTGGTCGGCCAAGCACGGCCAGCCCGGCGTGGCCGACGAGTCGCTGTATCAGGAAGAGCTGAATGCCATGGCCCGGTGCGCGCACGAGGCCGAACTGATGGCGGCCTTTGATGTGGCGAACCTGCAGTACGGCCGCGTCGACTACTCGCTGGTCGACGGGAAGGTCCAGGTCTACGAGATCAATTCCAATCCGACGGTCGGACGCACCTTGGTGCACCCCAATGCGACGCGCCTGCGCTCTTCAGCGCTGGCCGAAGAGCTTCTGGTCGCAGCCCTTCAGGCCATCGACAGCCCGGCCGGTGGGGTGCTGTCCATCAAGGACGAGTTGCTGGCCCGGCAACGCAGGGTGGACCGGTTCCTGTCTCGATCGCGGTGGGTGGCCTGAGCCGTGCAAACTGCAGTGCAAAGCGACATGCACAACGCCCCCTCATAGTGGAGGCGCAGCTCGGACGAAAGCAGATATTTGCCAACGCGGATTGGTTGCAATCAATCCGCCGGGTCGCAATCCTTCAAGTCGATTAGAGACACCGTGCTCGTGCCGTAATTGGTGACAGCCAGCATCCCGGTCGGAGAGATGGCGACTCCGTGCGGGAAACTAAAAGTATCGTCCTTCAGAATCACTGGCGACCGCTGACCCTTCAGATCAATGCTGAGGATCCGATCTCCGTTTTGATCGTTAACCCAAATTCGCCCCCGAAAGATATCGCAGGCGTCAGTGTGCGCCGAAGGGACGGTCACCACATGCTCCCACCCTTCATGCTTGGATCCCAGCCGCCAGATGCTGAGATCGGGGGGCGCGTATGCGTGTCGTTTTGGTGTGGAAGAAGTAGCTACCGCGTAAGCGGTGTCTTCGTCGTCAAAGCAGACATCTCGTGCCCCCCATGGTTCAGGGAGTTGCCAGGTCGCCCCATGAAAGATTTCAACGCGTGGGCGTCGACCGCAGTTGTACGCGAGCCAAAGACGCCCTTTATGGTCGTACGCCACGCCATGGCAGAAGCTCTTATCCGGGGAGCGGTGAGTCGAAAGTAGCCAGAAAGCCGAGCGGGGATTGCGCCACGGCAACCAGGATCGTTTATCGGCCACAAACTCGTAAAGAGAGCAAGCGCTGTCCCAACATCCGCTCACCGCTACTTCCCAACGCCCGCCGTGGAGCGGCTTTGCGCTGACATCGTCGGTCAGATGAGGTATGCGAACGGTAACCAGCGGTCGGGGACCTTCGCGCAGATCGAACAAGGCAAGCCTGAGTCCGGACCGATGGTTGACGAGTAGGCGGTATTCGTCGAGCCACCAAACACCAGTGAGGGTCGGATACCGGGCGCCGTGTTCCCCGATGTGCAGAGGAGGCTGGTCACTCCGGTTGGCTTCTTCCCAATGAAGTAATCGCACTATCAGATAAGTCCTGACACTGAGCAGTCGATGGTTTTCAGCATGGACTCTACTCGAGCATTGAGCGTTGCTCTACTCGTGTGATGAACCCGCCTTCCCACCAAGGCAAGGACTGGTTTCCTGACTTCCTCAGCGGCTCCCGCTTGGAGCAGCCCGCATTACTGAGGTGGCACCTCCGACCCCCCCCTCCTGCAGAATCGCCCGGGGTATCGCGCCTTTCACGTGGCTGACCAGCCCCAGCTTCTCCACGATCAGCAGTGACCAGTACACCATATCAATCTCATACCAGGCAAAACCTGCGCGGGCGGCCCCGCCGTAGCGGTGATGGTTGTTGTGCCAGCCGGCGCCCAGCATCAGCAGTGCCAGCACGGGACGGTTCACGGACTGATCGCGCAAGTTTGGATACCGCCGATAGCCGCCCGGAATCTGCGGCATGTGTCCGATGGAGTTCACCAGGGACGTCATGTGCAGGGCGAGCGTAGTGGGCAGATAGCCTCCCCACAGAAGTGCCGCCCAGCCATTGATTTCAGAACCGAACCACCCTGAATCGCCGGCCAACCACAAGGCAGGCACCATCAGATACAGGGGCACCCAGTAGTACCTGTTCAGCCAGCGCAGTTCCGGGTAGCGCGCATAATCGGCAACCAGATCGAGATCGGTGTTGAGCTGCTTGGCATCCGTGAGCCATCGGGCGTGGGCATGCCAGAAACCCTTGTAAACCGGTGTATGGGGATCCTGGGGCGTATCGGCAAACCTGTGATGCGAGCGATGCGTGGCCGCCCACCACAACGGGCCGCGTTGACCGCATTGGGTGCCGATCAGGGCAAGTACAAACTGGGTCACGCGCCCCGCGCGATAGGCTGCGTGGGCGAAATAACGGTGATACACCGCTTCCATGGCCCAGATGCGAATGAGATAACTCACCAACAAGAGAGTGATCAGGGGCCAAGTCGGGGGGAATAGTACCAGCGCTGCAACGGCACCTACGTGCCGGCCGCCGACTCTGAGGAAAGCCAGCCACACCGGGTCACCGGTCTGGAGACCCAGGCGTGGCTGGTTTTCGCGTGCGGTGTTACCTGCTTTGCGCATTGTTCTTCCGGAGATATTGCCTGGCACGGAAAACTCACTGGGCCTCACCGTGCAGTCACACCCTATAGGTCAAAGCAGCAGTACCCGAGCCCCCAGCTTGGGTAGTGCTTTTGGGGTTGGGGCATCCCAAAAATCACTGGTGCTGACAAGGAATTGCCGAATCCGACTAGAATCCCTTCTCCCCCAGAGACTTGGAAGCCCGATGACTGCACTCGATCCCCGCGCTGTCGATGAAGCCATGACCTCTCGCCGGTCCGTGCGGGCCTTTCTGCCGACCGAGGTCCCCACGGAAACGGTGCGTGAGATGCTCACCGTGGCCGCTCGCTCAGCGTCGGGCACCAACATCCAGCCCTGGCAGGTGCATGTGCTGACCGGCGAGGCCAAGGCCCGGCTTTCGCGTGACATCCTGACCGTCTTCAACGACCCGGTCGCCCTTGCCGAGCATGAGGGCGAGTTCCCCATCTATCCCAGTGAATGGATATCTCCGTACATCGACCGCCGGCGCAAGGTTGGCTGGGATCTCTATGGTCTGCTGGGTATCGGCAAGGGGGATCGCGAACGCACCCACGCGCAACACGCGCGCAATTTCATGTTCTTTGATGCGCCCGTCGGCATGATCTTCACCATCGACCGCAGCCTCGGCTACGCCGCTTGGGTGGATTACGGCATGTTCATGGCCAATCTCATGACGGCAGCCCGTGCTCGCGGTCTGCACACCTGCCCACAGTTCGCATTCGTGCAGTTCCAGCGCGTGATCGCGCGCTGCCTTGCGCTGCCCGACAACGAACGGGTGCTGTGTGGCATGTCCTTGGGCTTTGAGGATACGTCCGCAATCGAAAACTCCCTGCGCACCGAGCGCGCCCCACTCGACGAGTGGACCACCTTTCACACCTGAGGAGCACAGCCATGGAGCCCATGCGCGGTATTCGCATCATCGACGTGACTTCCAATGCCTCCGGGCCCATGGCGACCGGGATGCTCGCCGACCAGGGCGCGGATGTGATCCGGCTGGAGCCGGTAGGTGCAGGCGACCCTTCGCGCCATGTCGGCGGCACGCGAGGTGGCGTATCTGCCTACAACGCCTACATGAATCGCAACAAGCGTTCGATGGCAGTCGACTTCAAGAATCCGGACTTGAAGCCCTGGCTCTACAAACTGATCGAAACTGCGGACGTCTTCGTACAGAACTCACGCCCCGGTGCCCTCGACCGCAGCGGTTTCGGTTTTGAAGATTTGCACCGGATAAATCCCGGCCTGATTTACGTCTCCATCTCCGGGTTCGGACCCGTTGGCCCGGGTGCCAATGCGCGGGTCTATGATCCTGTCATCCAGAGTGTTGCGGGGTTTGCAGCAGCCCAGGGCGTGGGCGGTGCACCCGCACTGATGAAAACCATCGCCAGCGACAAGGTCGCCGCGGTGACCGCGTCACAGGCGATCAGCGCCGCCTTGTTTGCGCGTGAGCGGGGTAATGCCGGAGGTCATCACGTGGAGCTCTCCATGCTCGACGCAAGCCTCGCCTTCCTGTGGCCGGAGGTTTACTGGAACCACAGTTTCGTGGGCGATGAGGGCGTGCAGAAGAAGCCGCTGATCGCCGAGTTCTATCGACTGCTCAAGACCCGCGATGGTTACGTCAACATGATCATCGTGGGCGACGGCGAGTTCCAGGGTGCCTGTCGTGCGATGGGCATCGAGCCCTTGATGCGTGACCCACGGTTCCAGACCCTGAGTGATCGTTTCGCGAACTACAGCCTGATGCTGGCCGAGTTCGAAAAAGTCGCACCCGGCTTCGACAGCAATACCCTGGTGTCGCGTCTGGAGGCCGAAGATGTGCCATGCGCCAAGGTGAATACCTTTGATGAGGTGCTGCAGGACCCTAGAGTCGCTGCCCGGCAGAGCATCATCGAATACGACCATCCCAAAGGAGGCCGCATGCGCCAGGCCCGCGCGCCGGCAATCTTTGCGGGAGAAGCCTGCCCGGTGCGTCTGCCCGCACCGGATCTGGGAGAGCACACCGCGGCCCTGCTGGCGGAAGTGGGCGCCTCGGCAGCAGACATCGAAGCACTGCGCACAGCAGGCGCGATCAGCTGAGCAAGGCTGTAGCCGCGGGCGTCGAGTGGGCGCCTGTCGCGCGCGGAAGAAACCGGGGGGGGTTAGCTGCGGGCGAGCGCCAGACGCCGCTCGAAGCCCTCGGGCAGCCATTCGTCCAAGGTGGCCAGAAACTCGTGTGCCGAGCTGAAGCGCCCGGCCGGGTCTTTGGCCAGCAGCAGATCGATCACCGGCTGCAGTGGTGCAAGTGCTTCGGGCATGCGGGGAATGCTCGCATGGAGATGCTGATAGACGAGCCCGGCCGCGCTGTCCGCCTTGTAGGGTTTGCGGCCTGTGAGCAGCTCGAAAAAAATCACGCCGGCGCTGTACAGGTCGGCCCTGCAATCAATCTGCGTGCCCATGGCCTGTTCAGGGCTCAGATAGCTCGGTGTCCCCAGCACACCTGAGGTCGCCGTCAGGTCCTGGGTTTCATTGAGGCGCTTGGCGATACCAAAGTCTGCGAGCGCCAGACTGCCATCCGCGCGGAACATGATATTGCCGGGCTTGAGGTCACGATGAATCACCCCGCGCGCGTGGATGGCGCTCAAACCCCGGGCAATTCCGCGCATCCAGGCCACGGCCTGCGCCGGCTCCACACCACGCTCGATGCGCCGCTTCAGATCTCCCTGCTGGAAGAATTCCATCGAGATGTAGCCATAATCGGGCGTGAATCCCTGATCGAATACGCGCACCACATGCGGATCGTTCAGGCCGGCGATGACCTCGGCCTCGCGGATGAAACGCTGCACCACCAGAGGGTCGCTGATCTGGTCGGTATCGATGATCTTGAGTACCAGTTGCTCGCCATCCTGCTCGCGCTCGGCAAGATAGACTCGCGAAAAACCACCCTGTCCGATCAAGCGGACGAAGCGATGTCCGTGACCGGAGGCTGCGGGCAGATCCGCGTGCGTATGATCCTCCAGTGCAGCCTTGACCTGCGCATCCAGACCCCGGGTATCGCCTTCCTGGCCGAGCGCCACAGCGCGCACGAGATCCTCGAGGCGCGATCCGGGGACATCCTCACGCCTCAGGTAGTCGCGTGCGCCAGCCCTGATCGCCTCGATCGCGAGATATTCATCGCCGCTGCCGGAAACCAGCACCACCGGCGGAAATCCCGGCTGTGAGACCAGTCGCCTGATCCACGCCAGCCCACTGCGCCCCTCGCCAAGCTCCTCGCTGATCAAGGCAAAGTCATACAGATCCCAGCGGAAATCTGCCGCGGGTGTGCCTTGCTGCTCTGCGTCGTATTCGGTGATCTCAACGGACGGCAAGCGCGCCGCGAGAGACTGGCGTACCTCGGAAAGGAAGGTCTTTGAGGTGTCCACCAGGATGATTTTCATGCTCATGGTCAGCGGCCGCGCGTCAGAAAAATTGAGCCCCGTCTGGCCATGATGTCCGAGGGCTCCCAGCAGATGAAAAAGCGCTTATATTCCAGCTTCATCCGCACAAGCAACAATCCAGGCAATCATCGGGGAGAAAACCATGGCCAGTCCGCAAGCCGCCGCCATCGACCAACTGTTCGACCATGTCGTCGCCGCCTTGACCGCCAACCCGCAGATGTCCATCGAGGAGATGCGCGACCTGCTGGACAAGTGTGGCGACCTGGCGCGCGATCCGGGGGGGGTCGACTATCTGGAAGCAGATGCCAAGGGCACACCTTGCCTGTGGGCAGTGCCGCGTGGCTGCCGCGAGGATCGTGTGTTGCTCGCCCTGCATGGCGGTGGCTGCGTCACCGGCTCGCGATTCTCCCACCGCAAGATGTTTGCCCATGTGGCCAAGGCCACGGGCTGTCGCGCGTTGATCGTGGATTACGGAAGAGCACCGGAACACACCCATCCCTCACAGGTCGACGAATGCCTGAAAGTGTATGAGTGGCTGCTGGGTCAGGGCATGAAACCCAACCACATCGCAACGATTGGAGATTCCGCCGGCGGTAATCTGTGTACCACCGTCGTGCTGGCCGCGCGCGACAAGGGCTTGCCGTTGCCAGCTGCGGTAATGCCGCTCTCGCCTTGGTACGACATGGAGGCGACCGCGCCGTCATTTGAGACCAATGCCAAGGTGGAGCGCCTGATCTCGCGCGACATGTCGCTCGCGATGGCGGGAATCTTCCTCGGTGGTGCGTCGGCTCGTGATCCTCTCGCCAATCCGCTGCATGCGGATTTCACGGGCTACCCGCCGACCTATATCCAGGTTGGGGGCTATGAAGCCATCCTGGATGATTCGCTGCGTGCTGCGGAAAAGATGAAGGCTGCGGGAGTCGAGGTTCGTTGCGATGTGTTCCCGGAGATGCAACACGTCTTCCAGTTCATGGCCGGCAAAGCGCCGGAGGCAGACGACGCCATCCAGCGTCTGGCGGCGTGGGCCAAGCCGCGTCTCGGCCTCTGACCTGAGTCCGGCGGCCATGCGCTTCCATCACATGGCGATCTTCGTCACCGATATCCAGAAGGCGATGGGCCTGTGGCGGGACGTACTCGGCTTTCGGGTGATCACCGACAGGATGATCCCCGACGGGCCCGCGCCTGGCCCCGGCGTCTACATGTATCCGGCGCTGCTGGACGACATCTTCAAGGTGGAGGATGCCCGCTCGAACATGGTGCTGCTCATGTCGGATGAGGGCGCCATCATCGAGCTGCAGCAGTGTGAAAACCCGCCCATCCAGGCTACGCCGCGTGCGCATCTGCGCTACGGCCACAGTGGCTTCCATGAGCTCGGGCTGCTGGTCACGGACATCGATGACTGGTTTCTGAAAATTCGCGCCGCTGGCTATGAAACACAGACCGAATACGTCTGGCCCTGTGCGGGCATCGGCCGCTCTTTCCTGTTCTATGACGACGACGGCAACATGATCCAGCTCTGGGAACACAACCGCGAGGACAGCCCGAATGACCGATGAGACCAAGCCACTTGATCTGGCCAGTGTCGATCACGTGCTCAAGACCACCCGCAGCGTGCGCAAGCGGCTGGATTTCGAGCAACCGGTCCCCATGGCCCTGATTCGCGAGGCGCTGGAGATCGCGCTGCAAGCCCCGACGGGCGCAAATACCCAGACCTGGCGCTTCATGGTGGTGACAGATCCTGCTGCGCGGGAGGCGATCGCGGACTACTACCGCAAGGCCGCGACCGCGTATGTGGAGGGCCGTACGGCGCTCAGTCGCACCGGTGTCACCATGATGCGGGAATACGAGGCGGAAGATCTGCGTCAGCAGCAGCGCGCAGCGCTCATGAAATCCGGCGGCTACCTCATGCAGCATCTGCAGCGGGCGCCGGTCATGATCATCCCGTGCATCGAAGGCCGCTTCGAACAGGACGATGTGTTCACCCAGGCCTCGATGTGGGGCTCCATCCTGCCTGCCACCTGGTCCCTGATGCTGGCCCTGCGGGCGCGGCGTCTTGCGTCCGCCTGGACCACCCTGCATCTGCAATACGAGCAGGAGATCAGCGCCTTGCTCGGCATCCCTGCCGACTACACCCAAGCAGCGCTCCTGCCAGTGGCTTGGCTGACCGGCGGTGATCTGAAGCCTGCCGCGCGCCTGCCCCTCGCGGAAGTGGCCTTTCATGACAGGTGGCAACAGCGCCTCGACTGAACGCGTGCCGCAATTACGGCACCCGCCTG
>JBDLQR010000030.1:0-3216 GCA_039800485.1 Pseudomonadota bacterium | reverse complement strand
TGCGGGATGGTCGGCAGTATCGGCCTGATGATTGCGCTCGGGCTACTACCCGGGCTCGGTGAGGGAGCCGTTCCGGTGATGGTGCTGGCGGCGGGGCTGGTCTTGCTGTTCGCTGCCATGGCGCCCGACTCGTTACGCTCCCGGACACTGGCGTTGCTGGGAGACTCCTCCTATGCAATCTACCTACTGCACACCGTGATCGCCTTCCCGCTCGCGCACTGGTTGATCCGGATTGCCGGCCTCGATCACCTGCGATTCCCTTCTGCTCCGGACTTCCTGAATACAGCACCTGTCATGCTTTTCTTCGTCCTGATCAGCGCTCTGGTGGGCATCGCGGGTCACAAGTGGCTGGAGAAACCGCTGACGGACGGCGCCCGGGCATTGAGTGCGCGCGTATTTCAACACGGCAGGGGACTACCTTCGCGCAGCGAGGTATCAGAGGTCCGGACTCGCGCCTGAGTACTTACCCCGCGCGAAATCCGCCGGGGTATCGAAATCGAGCAGGACACTCTCATCCTCCCACGGGACTTCGCGCACACGCGACCCCGCGGCCTGAATCACGGTCCGGGCACCCCTATCCCCCGCAAGCAGTGCGAGTGCCGGCAGGCATTCGCGCGAAAAAAGTACGGGATGGCCTCTTTTCCCGTCGTGGCTTGGCACCACGACCCGAGCCTCAGGATCTTCCGCGAGAGTGGTGTACAAGCCTGCAATGAGCGCTGCTGACACGCGTGGCATATCCCCCAGACACAGGAAGATTCCCGGCGCATCCTCATCGAGGATGTGCGTGAGGAAGGTTGCACCGCAGGCAATCGAGCTGCCCATGCCTGCCGCGGGATCAGGATTGGTGACACAGCGGAAACCGGCCTCCACCAGCAAGGCCTCCCGTGCTGCATCGTCCGGCCCCACGACTGCCACCTTCACTTCAGGCGCAGCTGCCGCGAGATGTTGCGCGGACCATGCGAGCAGAGGCCGGCCATGCCAGGGAGCCAGAAGCTTGTCTGCAGAGCCGAAACGCCGCGACAGCCCTGCGGCGAGCAAGAGGACTGCGCAGCCCGCGAGGCCCATGGGTGGCTTCAAGTGTTCTGCCCTCGGTGCCTCACTTGCACTATCTCGGCGAGGATCGCGAGCGCAATCTCGGGCGGGCTTTTTCCTCCCAGCCGCAAGCCAACCGGGGCGTGCAGACGGTCAATGCAGGCATCCGGCAAACCTTGCTCACGCAAGGTCGCGACACGGGCAAGTTGTGTGCGTTGGCTGCCCAGTGCGCCGACGTAGAAACAGCGGGACTGCAGGGCTCGGGAGAGGATGGGCGGTTCCCATTCATGCTCGTGGAACAGGGAAACAAAAGCGGTCCAGGCGTCAAAGGCGTCGAAATTGAACGAGGACGCAGTCGCGAGATGTTCCGCACGCGTGGCGTGCGGTGCGGTGGCTTCGAGGGTTTCCGGCTCCGGGGAGAATGCAATGACCTCGAAATCCGCAGCGGTGGCCAACTGGGCAAGAATGGGCACCATCGGCCCCTTGCCCGCCAGCACCAGCCGCGTCACCGGCGGATAGGCACGCACGTAGCCATCGAAATCCGGGGCAGCCATCCCGGTGGCCACGGCGACCGCATGGTGGTGCGGGTTGATCAGCAGGGCAGCGGGCACACGCGCCTGCTGAGATGCGATCAGGCGTTGCAGATGCTCGTCACTGAACGTGGTGTCGAAGTACACATCGATACCAGAACCGCAGGGCAGCCGGATATCGATGTAGGGCGATCCCGCGCCATAGCGCACGCTGCCATTCTCACGCCTGGCCATGCGGGCCTGAGCTTCGGCAATGATGGCGGCCTCGGCGCATCCCCCCGTGATATTGCCGACGGCCTTGCCGTTCTCGGCGATCGCCATCTGGCTGCCAGGTGGCCTGGGCGTGGAACCATCACTGCCAATCAGGGTGACCAGCGCTGTGCGCAAACCTTGCGCCCGCCAGGCCGCAAGACTGGGGAGCACGCTCCAGACATAGGTTGCCGGCATGTGTCAGCGCTCTTCCTTGTGTGATTCGTGGGTGATTTCATGCACCACGCGTGTCACCTCGGTGTATTCACCTTCGATCACCGAGCCCTCTTCGGGAGCCGTGCCCCGGCGCAGCGCCTCTTCCATCTGCTCGCGCATCTGCCGGCGGACGCCGCGCGTGCGCCACATGAGCCAAGCCCAGGCGACGAGGCCCACCGCAAGGAACACGGCGAGGACCACCAGCGAAAACGTGAACAGCACCACCCCGACTACGAGGGCGAGCAGGGAGAAGACAACTTTGCCCCAGAAGCCGGACAACCAGACGGCGCGCGGGCTCATTTGATCTTGAATGCCTCGTCCACCGGCACCTGCATCGCGGTGACCAGGCCATTGGTGGAATGGGCCATGCCGATCACGGCAAGCAGCTCCGCATACTGCGCTTCGCTCATGCCCTTGGCGCGCGCAGCGGCGGTGTGCGAGTGGATGCAGTACTCGCACTTGTTGGCGACCGACACCGCGATGTAGATGAATTCCTTGGTGAGCGCATCGATCGCACCGGGGGCCATCACGGCCTTGGCGCCCTGCCAGGTGCGCTCCAGTTGCGCCGGATTGACGGCAAGCGCCTTCCAGAAATTGTTGATGAAATCCGTTTTGCGCGTGGCGCGGATGTCGTCATACACCGCCCGGACTTCCGGGCTGGCATCGTCGTATTCGATGAGGGGGGTCGTGGCCATGGGTGATCTCCTCGGCTTGAAGCGCCGAGGGTAACGGAAACCCGGCCCCAGATGCCCACTTTTTTGCGAGAATGAAGAACCTCCCCCGATGACCCGTGCATGACCCTCCTCAGCTTCATCGATGTCACCCTGGAATACGGTCCGCGCAAGCTGCTCGACCGGGTGAATTTCTCACTGCTGGAGGGCGAGCGCGTCTGTCTGATCGGCCGCAATGGTGCCGGCAAGTCCACGCTGCTCAGCATGTGTCAGGGCACACTGGTGCCTGACAGCGGCGAGATAGTGCGCAAGGGGGCGCTGGTGGTCAGCGAGTTACCACAATCCTTGCCTACCGACCTGGAGATCACGGTCAAGGATTACGTCGCACGCGGCCTCGCCGAGCAGGCTGCGCTGATCGAGCGCTTCCGCCAGCTTTCCGAAACACAGGATGGTGCGCCGACCCTGGGTGAACTCGAAGCGCTCCAGCAACGCATCGAGGCGCATGGCGGCTGGGCAGT
>JBDLQR010000029.1:0-6207 GCA_039800485.1 Pseudomonadota bacterium | reverse complement strand
GGCGCGCTGGTGCGCTACACCAGCGATATCATCGCGCTGGGCCCTGCGCTCATCGCCAGTGAAAGCCAGATTGCCGAACTGGTGTCACGTGTGGACACCGCCCTGCGCCACGTGGCCTGATCCCCCAGTCAATCAGCCGAGGATTTTCTGCATGCGCTTCTGCCCGCAATGTGCCCAGCCCCTGCGTCGTCTTGAAATGAGCGGAAAGCCCCGCGATGTCTGCATGGACAATCGCTGCGGTTTCGTGAACTGGAACAACCCGGTGCCGGTGGTGGCGGGGATCGTGGAGTGGAACGACCATGTGATTCTGCTGCGCAATGTGGGCTGGCCCGCGACCTGGTACGGGCTCTGCACAGGCTTCCTGGAAGCGGGAGAGATGCCAGAAGAAGCCGTGGTGCGGGAGGTGAAGGAGGAAACCGGGCTGGACGGCACCCTGCAGTCCTATGTCGGCATGTACGAGTTCCATCGCCGCAACCAGCTGCTCATCTGCTATCACCTGACTGTGGAGTCGAACGAAGTGGTCTGCCCGCCCGACGAGATTGCGGATCACAAGTGGATTCACATCGAAAAGATCCAGCCGTGGACGGCCGGGACGGGTCAGGCGCTGCGCGACTGGCTGCGCGGCCGTGGCATCGAACGCGAAATGCGCGAATTCGGGGAAGTGAACGTCTGAGCGGCGATCAGGCGGGCGGTGGGCGGGGCGCTCTGCTGCGTGCCGGTGGCACCGGGTCCAGGCCCGAGCCGCCCCAGGGATGGCAGCGCGCGATGCGTTTCAGGGAGAGCCAGCTGCCGCGCAATGCGCCGTGGTTCTCCAGCGCCTCCAGGCAATATTCGGAGCAGGTGGGCAGATAGCGACACCGGGGCCCGAGAAACGGTGAAAGGGCGTGCCGGTAAACCAGCACCAGCCCTCTCAGGGCGCGCGCCAGCATGGTTCAGGCGTGGGCCGCCGGCTCCTGCGACTGCCCGGAAAAATACTCAGGCTTGGCAAAACGCCGACTGCAGTAGTAGCAGTCGACGCTAGGCTTGCCCTCGAAGCGGAGATAGACGAGCGGATGGCCCAAGGCACCACCGCCGCCATCGCAGCCGGCTGTTTCGTCGGTTTCCTTGACCTTGATGATTTCCGTCGGTTTCATGGGATGTAGTCTCCGTCAGGCGCCGATCATGACCTGCCATATGATGTGGCCTATAGTAGCAGACACCCGAACCCCACAGCCGCCGGGCGGCGAAAGGACGAAGCCATGACCAAAGTCAGCCTGCAATCCACCTTCAAGATTTCACCGGACGAAGTCTGGAAACTGATCGGTCAGTTCAATGCCCTCCCCGACTGGCATCCGGCCGTGCAGAGCAGCCGCCTCGAAGACAATGGCCGGCTGCGGCGCCTGAACCTGATGGGCGGCGGTGAAATCATCGAACGTCTGGAAGTGATCGACGAAAAGGATCGCCTCTATCGCTACAGCATCGTCAGCGGACCACTGCCGGTGGCCAACTACACTGCCACCCTGCGGGTGCGGGATGACGGCAACGGCAACGCCGTGGTGGACTGGTCCAGTGAATTCGAGCCTGCCGGTGCGGCCGAGGCCGATGCGGTGAAAGCCGTGCAGGGCATCTATCAGGCTGGCTTCGACAGCCTGAAAAAGATGTTCGGCATGTAGGCCTGCGGCAGCAGCGGGCATGAGCGAACTACGGTATTCCGAGGATCACGTCTGGGTGATGGTGGACGAGGACGGTGTCGCCACGATCGGGGTCTCCGATTATGCCCAGGAGCAGCTGGGCGACATCGTGTATGTGCAGTTGCCTGATGTGGGCCGGGACCTCGAGCAGGGTGAAGACGCGGTGATGATCGAGTCGGTCAAGACCACCGGTGAAGTGAAGTGCCCGATTGCCGGCCGCGTGATTGAAGTCAACGAGACCTTGGCAGATGAACCCCAGCGCGTGAACGAGTCCTGCCTGGAAGACGGCTGGCTGTTCCGCATGGAGCCGGGCGACGAAACCCAGTTCGAAGATCTGATGGATACCGACGACTACGAGGATTTCGTCAGCGGCCTGGGCTGAGTCCTCGTTCGTAGTCGGCCAGCACATCCCGGATCTCCTCGCCGAGATACATCTGCGGCGAGGAGGGTTCCCTGCCTTCCGCGCGCTCGCGCCGACCGACTGCCTCGCGGGCCTGCTCAAAGGCCTCTGCGAAAGAAAACGTCCAGGCCAGCGCATCCCTGAAGTAGGCCGCCCCGAAATACGTCCAGCGCCGTGCGTGTGCGCAGCCGAAGGAGGTGCGGTCATGGGCTGCCGCCGTGATGAGCAGCGTTTCCGGGGTGGCCAACGCGCCTGCGAACTGGCCTGAGTAGCACGCCGACACCACCACCACGCGCCAGCGAATCCCGGCTTCATCCAGCAACGCACGCACATCCTCCGGGGTGAGCGGGTTGAGCCCGAGGTCTCCAAGCTCCACCACAAACTCCCCGTCCTCTGACCCATGCGAGGTCAGGAACAGGAAAAGAATGTCTTCATCGCGCTGCATGCGGTCCGCCAGGCCCTTCAGCACCCACGCGAGATTGGAGCGACTGGCCAGAGGATGGGAGTCGAGCGTCTGCGGGTTGTTGATGAGTGTGACGGTGCGAGCTTCTGCCGCGTACCGCTGGCCAAGAATGCGCGCGGCCTGCTCTGCTTCGCGCTTGAATACATCCTGTCCGCCATAGCCCGCAAAAGACACCACGAAGAGTTCACGCCGACCCGGCACGCCGGGTGCCACCTCGGCGAGGGATGCAGCCGTGAGGGAAGGTTGCCGGTAATAGAGGGTTTCCACATCAAGCGCGGCAACAGCCTGCGGGGAGTCTTCCCATAACGGGTAATCCGGCAGCAGGTTGAGGTTGACCTGCAGGGACACGGCGTAGAGCGCGACCGCGAGGATCTGCGCAAGAGGTCGGCGCGCACGCGGCGCCATGGCCGGCACAGTCCCGCCTTCGGACGAAAAGGAGACTGCGGGCGCAGGCGTCCGCGACACAGAGGCGCCACGCAGGGCGACGGCAAAAATCGCCACCTGCCACAGCAGAAACAGCCACCACAGCTGCGTCTGCAAGGTCTCCGCCGTGTCCGCGGAAAGCCTCGGCAGAACGAACCCCAGCAGATACCAAGCCAGCCAGATGAGGATGTCTGCTGCCGCAAGACTCACCGCGAGTGGCAGGAACGCGCAACGCAGGCCCGGCAGCAGCGTGATGAGGCCAAGCGTCGCCAGCCAGAAATAACTGCGCGCAGCCTCGGCCACCACACCCCAGGGTGCGAGCGTGGCCATGCCGGTCATTTCGGCGCCGTCCAGCAGCAGTGCACAGGCCCAGCCCAGAGCCAGCAGGCACAGCAACTGGCCAAGACTAGCGTGGACATGTGGCGTGCGCAGCAGGGCCAGGCGCAGGCCCTGCCAGAGGTTGGCCATGAACTGGCGATGGATTGCGGGATTCACGGAATTCGGGCTCAATTGAAGCGTCATCATGCCCCACTTGAGCGTGCCTCGCATCCGGGGCGCGCAGGAACCGAATCATGCTCAGTCCTGCCGAACGTCGCGCCCTCCGTGCGCGAGCCCATCCCCTGAAACCCGTGGTGCTGCTCGGTCAGCACGGCGTCACACCGCCCGTCATAGCCGCCATCGAAGAAGCGCTGGCCGCCCACGAACTCATCAAGGTGCGCCTGCGCGGCATCGAAAAAGAACAGCGCGATGCCGCCATCACGGAACTTGCCGCCTCACTGGGCGCCGAAGTCATCAATCTCATCGGACACATCCTGACGCTCTTTCGCGCAGCACCGCCTGCCCCTGCGCCGAAGAAAGTGCCCGCCAAGAAAAAGGTGGCCAGCAAGAAACCCATGCGCAAGAAATTTTCTGAACGCGAGCGCCCCATGACCGAACGCGACAAGACACCTTGGTCGCGCGCCCGGCGGACACCAAGATGAACGTCGACCTGCTGGTGCTGGGTGCAGGGCCTGGCGGCTATACGGCGGCGTTCCGCGCCGCTGATCTCGGCCTGCAGGTGGCACTTGTAGAGCGGGACACGGTGCTCGGTGGCGTCTGCCTCAATGTGGGTTGCATTCCCTCCAAAGCCCTGCTGCATGCAGCCAAGGTAATCGCTGATGCACGCGAGATGCAGGCACATGGCATCAGTTTTGGCGAGCCCAGCATCGCGCTGGACAAGCTGCGAGGCTGGAAGCAGAAAGTGGTGGGGCAACTCACAGGCGGGCTGCAGGCACTGGCCAAGCAGCGCAAGGTGACTGTAGTAACCGGCACCGGGTGTTTCACCGGCACGCACACCTTGCGTGTGCAAGGTGCCGATGGCGATACCGACATCACGTTCAAGCAGGCCATCATCGCCGCGGGGTCTTCTCCGGTGCCTTTACCGGGCGCGAGCGCCGAGGTGCTGACGGATCCCAGAATCATGGATTCCACCGGCGCGCTGGCGCTGGCGGACATCCCCACGCGGCTCCTTGTGATCGGGGGGGGCATCATCGGCCTTGAGATGGCAACGGTGTACGCCGAGCTCGGCAGCGAAGTCACCGTGGTGGAACTCACCGACGGCATCATGCCGGGCGCCGATCGCGATTTGGTGAAGCCGCTGGAAAAACGCCTGCGCAACATCCTGAGCGCGATTCATGTAGGCACCCGCGTGACCGCCGTGGTGCCGGGCGCCAAAGGTGTGGAAGTGCACTTTGAGGGCAAAGGCGCTCCGGCAACGGGCGTGTTTGATCGCGTGCTGGTGTCGGTAGGTCGGCGCGCCAACAGCGCAGGTCTTGGGCTCGAGGCATTGGGCATCCCCGTGGATGCGCGCGGGCTCATCGAAACCAACGCCGAGCGACGCACCTCGGTGCCGCATGTCTTTGCGATCGGCGACATCACCCACGGACCCATGCTGGCGCACAAGGCCTCGCATGAAGGCAAGGTTGCAGCAGAAGTGGCGGCCGGACACAAGGTCGCCTTTGATGCGCGCGTGATTCCCTCCGTGGCCTATACCGACCCCGAGGTTGCCTGGGTGGGACTGTCGGAGACCGAGGCCAAGGCGAAGAACATTCCCTACGAGAAGGCCGTGTTCCCGTGGGCGGCCAATGGCCGTGCCCTCAGCATGGGGCGCGGCGAAGGCATGACCAAGCTGCTGTTCGACCCTGCGGACAAACGCATCATCGGGGCCGGCATCGTCGGCCCGAATGCCGGTGATCTGATCGCGGAAACTGCCCTGGCGATAGAAATGGGTGCGGATGCGGAAGACATCGGTCTCACCATCCATCCCCATCCGACACTTTCCGAGACCGTCGCCATGGCAGCCGAGATGTTCACCGGATCCATCACCGATCTTTATGTGCCACGGAAAAAAGGCTGATTCCCCATGAAGACCCCCGCGCCCCCTGCGACCCTGGAACCCGAAGCACTCACCCAGGCCATGGGCGGGATCGCCGAGGAAACCCGCCGCTTTCTGGACAGCTACTGGCAGGGCCAGATTGCACGGAGTGCGCAGGCACCGGATCCGCTGGGCGTGATGCCGGCACTCCAGGCCCTGCATCAGCAGTGGTTGCAGCATCCGGGGATGGTGGCCAAGGCGCAGGCCGGCTTCATGCAGCAGTATCTGGAACTGTGGCAAAGCTTTGCCCAGCGTTTGTGGGGACTTGCGCCAGTACCGGTGGTAACCCCGGCACCGGGTGACAAGCGTTTCAAGGATCAGGAATGGCAGGCCAATCCGTTCTTCGATTTCGTGAAGCAGAGCTATCTCATCGCGGCCAACACCCTGGTGAAGATGGTGGCGGAGACGCCGGGCATGGACGACAAGACCGCGCGCAAGGCGGCCTTCTATGTGCGGCAGTTCTCGGACGCACTCGCCCCCACCAATTTCATTGCGACCAATCCGGAAGTGCTGCGCACGACATTGGAAACCGGCGGCCGCAACCTCATCGAGGGCCTGAAGCATCTGCTGGAGGATTTCGACCCCGCCACGGGCATGGTGAAACCGCGGATGGTGGATGGCAGCGGTTTTGAACTGGGCCAGAACATCGCAGCCACACCGGGCAAGGTCATCTACCGCAACGAGATGATGGAGCTGCTGCAGTTTGATCCCACCACGCCAACGGTGAGGAAGCGCCCGCTGCTCATCATGCCGCCGTGGATCAACAAGTTTTATGTGCTCGACCTGCAGCCGAAGAACTCCTTCATCCGTTGGGCGGTGAACCAGGGTCACACGGTGT
>JBDLQR010000028.1:0-4531 GCA_039800485.1 Pseudomonadota bacterium | reverse complement strand
GCGCCGTCGGCGAGAACAGCACCCCGTTGGGGTTCACCAGAAACACCTGCCCGTTCGCGCTCAGCGCGCCCTGGATGACCGACACATCCGAGCCCAGCACCCGGTTCAGGGCCACCGCGCTCGCGCCCGGCTGCACAAACTCCACGCGGTTGCCGGCCCCGATCGAAAAGCTCTGCCAGTTCGTGGCCAGTTTGTCGCTCGACTGCGTCACCGTCAGCGTGGAGCCCGACTGGCTGATGACACCACTGCCCGCTACCACCTCGCCGCCTGTCGGCAGCTCCGCCTGCGCCGTGCCGAGGCTCAAACCGAGACCCGCCGCCAGACCTGCGGCCCGCACCACCCGCGACTTGCCGCTCGCTGACTTGCTGCGCGAACGCGCCAGCTCCGTCACGGCCTGCCACAAGCCCAGGGCGCGATTGAATACGAGGCGGTAGGTCTTGTTCATGGAGGCTCTCTCTCTGGTATCCCGGCGTTCGGGGCAAACCTGATCAACGCGGCCGCGTTGATGCGGGTGTCCCGAAACTCCTTTTATGTGGCGATCGCATACGGTGACTCCGTTCGCTAGCGGCAGGTGACCAGCTTTTCCTGAGTGGCATTTACCTGTAGCCAGCAAAACGAGTCGGCCGCTCCACGAGCGACTCGGGCGCATTCCCGCGCCTTGGGGATGGATTCAATAACAGTGCGAGTTTTTTTTTTGCCAACCAAATCACACCGCGGGCCAGATGTTCGTGGCGAACTGTGGCGATTCCCTTTTTTGTGAGTTTGGTCACACAATCGACGAAATACCGGGAACATGTGACACGCGCCCGGCCAGAGGCGCCGGGTAAAGGCCGGGACATGCTGGCCGCTACTGAGAAAACGCCAAAGACCACCGACCTGAGGACGTATTGGAGACCGGATAGACGTGACCAACAGAATGCTGTTTGTGGCCCATGTATTGCCCTTCCCGGAAAACACGGGCACCAAGATCAGGCTCGCCAACCTGCTGCGCGCAGCGTGCGCCGCCGGTCCGGTCAAGTTCATCGGCTTCATTGATCAGGGCCCAGCCCACGACGTGGAGAACGAAGAGGGTGTTCGCCAGTTGCGGGAGCTCTGTCCCGATGCGGAATTGATCCCCCGGCGGCATGCGTGGTGGCCCGATGTGGAGCGGGATTCGCTCAAATGGGCCCTCCGGAACTATGTGTTTGCCCCGGGTGCCTATGTGTTCCGCGAGTTCTCCTGTGCCCCCTTGGTAGAGGCAGTGCGCAGATACGCTGATGACGCGGATGTCATCTGGGTGGAGCGCTTGTGGATTGCCCATCACCTGCGCGAGTTTGGCCACAAGATGATCGTTGATCTTGACGACATCGAATCCGTGAAAATCGGCCGCCGGATGAAGGGCTGGAAGCTCTCGGCGCCGGTCCTGGCTGCATGGTACGACTGGTGGAAAACCCGACGTACCGAGCGGAAAGCGCTGGAAGCCTTTCAGCGGGCAGTGGTGTGTTCGGAAGAAGATACCCAGTTCTGGCCCGGACAACGGGACAAGGTCTGGGTCGTGCCCAATGGTTTCAATGACGATCTGCTCAAGCTCCCAATCCCGGCAAACAGTGTTCCCCGCGTGATATTTGTCGGCACCCTCGCTTATTGGCCAAATGTGGAAGGCGTGCTGATGTTTGCCAGGAAGGTCATGCCCTCACTGCTTGCGCGATTCCCTGCACTTGAGTTCTGGATCGTGGGGCGCGGCCCGTTGGACGAGGTGCTCGCCCTGGACAATGGCGGCAATATCCGTGTGTTTGGTGATGTACCGGACGTGGTGGAGTATCTGCGTCAATGCAGTGTCTCCATTGTTCCGCTGCGCGTGGGTGGGGGCACGAGACTCAAGATTCTGGAATCCATCGGGGCAGGTGTCCCGGTGATCACCACGGCCGTGGGCGTGGAGGGCATTTCGCTCGAGGCCGAAAAGCACTATCTGCTGGCGCATGGCCCCCAGGAGTTTGGCGCGGCCGTCACACGCCTGCTGGAAGCGCCTGCGCTCGGTCGGGCGCAAGTGGAATCAGCGCGCGAGGTCATTGCCGGACGCTACACCTGGCGTGCGATCCGCGAGGAACTCACAGGGCTTCTGCGTGCCTTCCGGGGTCTCCGGCCGGGATCCTGAACCACCTCGGAAGCATTCCGGGAAAGCCGACTGCACATGCCGCCCTTCATGCTTTTTGTTGCGCCGACCCTGCCCTTCCCGGCGAATACCGGTTTCAAGATCAGGCTTGCAAATCTGCTGAAAGCAGCTTGCGCGCAAGGCCCCGTCAAGTTCATCGGATATGTGGACATGGATCCACGGAACGCAGGGGACACCGAGGCGGGAATCCGCGAATTGCGGGAGACATGCCCGGACATGGTGCTGATTCCCCAAGGGGAGGAGGGTCAGTGGCCAGCGTTCGAACACGACTCCTTGCGCTGGGCACTCAGGCATTACCTTGGCCGACGCGGTGCCTTCATCTACCGGGAATACGCTTGTGACACCCTCCTCCGAGAGGTGCAGAAGCATGCCCCCGCAGCTGACGTCATCTGGGTGGCGCGCCTGTACATTGCACACCGGCTCCGCGAATTCGGGTCGCGGATCGTCGTCGACCTGGATGACCTTGAGTCCGTGAAGATCGCGCGCCGGATGAAGGGTTGGAAGCTGAGCCTGCCGGTACTCGCGGCGCGCTACGATCAGTGGAAAACCCGCCGAACTGAGCAGGCAGCATTGGGAGCGTTCGGTCGCCTGGTGGTGTGCTCGGAGCACGATGCGCTCGCTTGGCGCGGGGGCCGCGACAAGGTCTGGATTGTGCCCAACGGTTTTGATGAGGCCCTGCTCAGCCTGCCATTGCCTCCTGCCGGTCCTCCCCGCGTGATATTTACCGGTGCGCTGTTTTACTGGCCGAATACCGAGGCTGCGCTGTTTTTTGTGCGCAAGGTCATGCCGCAGTTGCTGGCACGGCAACCCACTCTCGAATTCTGGATTGTTGGTCGCAGCCCGCCGGCGGAAGTGCGCGCCCTTGATGATGGCAAGACCATCAGGGTTTTTGCCGACGTGGCGGAGGTGCCGCCCTATCTGCGTCAGGCTGCAGTGTCTGTGGTGCCCCTGAGAGTCGGGGGCGGCACCCGCCTGAAAATCCTGGAATCGCTGGCCGCGGGCGTTCCGGTCGTGACCACCAGCGTGGGCGTGGAAGGCATCGCTTTGGAGCCTGATCGGCACTTCCTGCTGGCGAACACCCCCGACGAGTTCGTGGCTCAGATCCTGCGCCTGCTCGAAAACCCGTCTCTGGGCCATCCCCAGGTGCTGGAGGCGCGCGAGGCGATCGCCCGACGGTATACCTGGCACAGCATCCGGGACGCGCTGAGTGCGCAATTGCGCGATTTCAGGCTTCGGTCTGCCAGCGCCACCGGTACAATCCACGACTCTGAACCACCTGGAGCATTTCCATGAAGACCCGCGCCGCCGTGTTGCACGCCTTGGATAACCACCCGCCGTTCGTCCAGAGCCAGCCGCTCAGGATCGAGGAAATCGATCTCGATGCGCCAGGTCCTGGTGAGGTGATGGTCCGCATGACGGCCGCGGGCCTCTGCCATTCCGATCTTTCAGTCATCAACGGATCACGCCCACGCCCGGTGCCGATGGCGCTGGGGCATGAGGCTTCCGCCGTGGTGGAGCAAGTCGGCTCCGGAGTCACGGATCTGCGCAAGGGCGACCGTGTGGTACTGGTCTTCGTGCCGAGTTGTGGCCACTGCCTGCCCTGCATGGAGGGCCGTCCGGCGCTGTGCGAGCCCGGTGCTGAAGCCAATACCAAGGGCACGCTGCTCTTTGGTGGCGAGCGATTGCACCTGCACGGACACAAGGTGCACCACCACGTGGGTGTCTCCGCTTTTGGCGAGCACGCCGTGGTCTCGCGGCGTTCCTGCATCAAGGTGGAGCAGGATATCGACCCGGTGGAGGCTGCGCTGTTTGGCTGCGCCGTGCTGACCGGCGTGGGGGCTGTGGTCAACACGGCCAGAGTGCAGGCGGGCCAGACGGTAGCCGTGCTGGGCCTGGGCGGCGTGGGGCTCTGCGCCTTGCTGGGCGCCGTGGCGAGCGGCGCCCGCGAAATCGTGGCGGTGGATCTGCACGACAGCAAGCTCAATATCGCGCGCTCACTGGGTGCGACGCTGACCATCAACGCCCGCGACTCCGATGCCATCGAGAAGGTGAAGGCTGCAACACGCGGTGGCGTGGACCATGCATTTGAAATGGCCGGCTCTTCCCAGGCGATGGAAATGGCCTACCGCATGACGCGACGTGGGGGCACCACCATCACGGCCAGCCTGCCCTCGCCGCAGACCCAATGGTCACTGCAACAGGTGAGCCTGGTGGGTGAGGAACGCACGGTGAAGGGGAGCTACATCGGCTCCTGCGTGCCCCAGCGGGACATCCCCCGCTACATCGATCTCTATCTCGCAGGCAAACTGCCGGTGAACAAGCTGATGGGCGAGCGCCTGACGCTGGCTGAAATCAATCGTGGATTCGACAAGCTCGAGG
>JBDLQR010000027.1:0-5711 GCA_039800485.1 Pseudomonadota bacterium | reverse complement strand
TCAGATCCTCTTCAGCATCCATACCGAGGACTTGCCTGCATTCCGGCTGCTGCGTCTGCGTGCCCGTATCCAGCCGGGGTATGTCGAGGATGGCAAGGACGTGCTGCTCGAACTCTATGCGGCCAATGCGGAGTATTCGGCCGATGCCCTCGAAGGCATCTATGCCCGCCTGCACAAGTTCAGTGACAAGGTGGTAGGCATTCACCTCTCGGACGAAGAAGCGGGCGAAGTCCTCTCGGAAATCGCCCGTGAGGAAAATCTCAACGGCTACATCCGCCGCAATCTCATGGATACCAGGCGTGCGACCTCCGCGCTCATGCGCGGTCGGCTGCTTTCGTCGGAACAATCCGAGATGGCCCGCCAGATCCTGCGGGACATCGACTCGCTGGACGGCCATACGGGCTTTCTTTTCGACAAGCTCAACTTCCTCATGGATGCCACCGTGGGCTTCATCAACATCAATCAGAACAAGATCATCAAGATCTTCTCCGTGGCCTCCGTGGCGCTGCTGCCCCCCACCCTGATTGCCAGTCTCTATGGCATGAATTTCCGCTTCATGCCGGAACTGGGCTGGAAGCTGGGTTATCCCTTCGCGCTGGGCCTGATGGCCCTGTCGATCGCTGCTCCCTTCTGGTACTTCCGGCGCAAGGGCTGGCTGCGCTGAAGGCTCTCACCGGGAGGGCGATTACGCCGTTCCCGTGCACCCTGCGTATACTCGGTTGCTCCAACAACCAGAATCGAAGAGGGGAGCAACATGGATATCGGCGTCATCATCTTTCCCACCGACAAGGCCATCCAGCCCATGGAGCTGGCCCGCGAGTGTGAGGCCCGCGGATTTGAATCCCTGTGGTTCCCCGAGCACAGCCACATTCCGACTTCACGCGAGACACCCTGGGGCGGTTTCGACCACCTGGGCCCGCTGCCCGAGGAATACTGGCGCACCCATGACCAGTTCGTGGCGCTCACGGCTGCCGCAGCCGTGACCACGAAGTTGCGTGTCGGAACCGGGATAACCCTGGTGGCCCAGCGCGACCCTGTCTGGCTGGCCAAGGAAGTGGCCAGCCTCGATGTGATCTCCAATGGCCGTTTCGAGTTCGGAATCGGCTACGGCTGGAATGTGGAGGAGATGCGCAATCACCGGCTCGACTTCAAGCAGCGGCGCGAAATCCTGCGTGAGCATGTGCTGTTGATGAAAGAACTGTGGACCCGTGACGAAGCGGAGTTCCACGGCAAGCATGTGCACTTTGAAAAGAGCTGGGCGTGGCCGAAGCCGCAGCAGAAGCCCCATCCGAAGGTCATCATGGGCGGGGCGCTGGGACCGAAGACGGCCGCTCATGTTGCCGAATTCTGTGACGGCTGGATGCCGTTGGGTGGGCTCTACGATTTCGAGGGCGGACTCAGGCAGCTGAAGGAGGCCTGCGCCAAAATCGGCCGTAACCCGGACGAAATCGAGCTGGGGGTTTTCTTCGCCGGGCCGCCGGATACGGAGGCAGTGAAGAAGCTGCGGGGGACGAACGTGAAGCGCGTGATCCTGCCGTTGCCGCCAGCCGGTCGCGACAAGGTCCTGCCCATCCTCGACGAGTACGCGAAGCTGCTCTGATCCGGGAGCAAGGGGAGGCTCCGCACGGGCCTCCCTCCGCTTTGGCTCACTTCTTTTTCTTGGTCTCGACCAGGATCTCGCGGTAGCGGGTGGGGCCGCCGTTGCGCGCAGCGTGGGTGGCCGGCGCGCGGATCCCCTTGTCATCGGTGGTCACCAGTTCGTCGCCTTCGAGGCGCAGCGGGAAGATGGCGCCTGTGGGAGCATCGAAAGCGCCCAGATACTGGTTCTTCTCGTCGAACACTTCGAGCTTGGTGCCCTCGAGCACATACCACACGTAGTCATGCTGATGGGTGTGCACGGGCGTGGTTTCGCCCGGCTCCAGCACGAATTCCCACAGGATGATGTCATCATTCTCGAACAGCTTCGTGCTGCCGACATTGCCGGTTGCGCCCATGGTGGCTCCTTTCATGAAAGTGATCGCAGCGAGAGTGTAGCGCTCTCAGCGGCGCATGGCAGTGGCTGCTCCGGAGATTCTCAACGCTCGCGCAGATGCCGGATGAGCTGGTCATCGACATAGGTCTTGGTATCCAGCACCAGACGATCCTGCAGGAGCTGCAGCTGGTGCAGGAAGAACATCACCACGATACAGAGGCTGAGCGCCACCAGGGTGGCATTGAAGGTGATACCGAGTCCCTGCGTCACGCCCGTCACATCGCCCGCTGCCGCCCGTTGCGCCTGCTGCAATGCCGCACCGATGCCGCGCACAGTCCCCACGAAACCGACTGCCGGGATGGCCCACACCGAGAAACGGATCAGGGACAGTTCCGCATCCAGACGTGCGGCCTCGAATTCGCATTCATCCCGGCTGGCGCTGGCCGCATGTTGCACGCTGCGGGTAGCGCCAAAGCGGTTGATGGCAACCTTCAGGGCCCGCGGCAGAAAGCGCTTCTGATCTTCCGCCGGAAGCTGTTCCAGCGGCCGCGAAAACTCGCGTACATCCTCCGGGAAGATCACCTGCCCCTCGCGCAGTCCCGTGAAGTCGCGCTCGAGCAAGGCCCGCTCACGGCTGAGCAGGCGCCAGCGGTAGGCAAGGATGAAGCCGGCCCATACCGCAAGGATGAAGCAGGCTTCCGGTTCCTGTTCATGCAGGATGATCATGAGATCCGGCTCGGGCGCAAACGTGGGCTCGATTTCCCAGCGCTCGGCCCAGCCACGCTTCACCTCTTCGGCTGCCGGCCGGATGACGGCCGTATAGGTTGCGTGGACGATGATCACGGAGAGCAGCAAGGAGCCCACCATGAAGAAGAAATCGAAGGGAATGCGTTTGTTCATCATGGTGTCCGGAAGTTACCTGAAGGAATTGAGACCAACGAAACTGCCCCCGTTGCGACGGGTGAGCTCACGCATCAGCGCGGCAAAGCGGATGCCGGTGATCTGCATGCCCGGCGCGTTGGCGAACTGCACGGGGAATCCAATCGCATGGATGCGCACCAGCGGAGCCCCCTGCGCGTCGGGACGGTTGAGTTTCTGCACGAAGTTCGCGACCTCGCGAATGGAGCGACCGGTGAACTCGTCGCCATAGACATAAAGACTGATCTTGTGGTCGGCACGATAGAACTGCTGGATTGCCGCCTCGATGCCCTCGGAGGGTGAGGAATTGCTGAACACATTCCAGGTCCGCAGACGTTCCACCACCGCACGTCGGCGCGCCGGTGTGTCCTCAATCCAGCGTCCGGCATATTCCGGGAACATGTAGCTGCCTTCATCGTTCATCACCTGCAGGCCTTTGACCCTGGGATACACGCTCAAGGTCTGTACTATCTGCTCGAGGACTCTCGGCCAGGCGTAGTTGAACATGCTGCCCGAGGTATCGATGATGAAGACGATGTATTCACTGTCGATGGGAATCCCGCCGATATAGTTGTCCGGGCGGGGTCGGCTCTTTTGCGCATACAGACGCTGCATTTCCGCGGTCAGGCGCTGGTGTGCGATTTCGAGCTCACCCAGCACCCGCGCATTGAGCGCGGCTTCTTCCTCCGCTGCCGTACGCTGCTGTCCCTGACTGCGCGCGGCAGCCGTCTCCCGTGCCAGGGCCGCAAGCGTCGCGCGCTGTTCGGCGAGTTGCGCGCGCTGGGCTTCGAGTCGGGCGGTGGCCGCCCTCACCTCCGCGCGCGAAGCCACCAGTGTCCGCTGGAGCTGGCTGATCTGCTGCTCACGCGGATCACGCTCCGGCGATTCGGCAGGTGGCGGGGCAGTGGTGGTGATCACCATCAGCAGAATCACTCCACCGATGCCGCAGGTGATCGTATCGAGAAAGGAAATCCCGATTTCCGGTGGTTCGCGCCGGGCAAGCTTCATGGCCAGTCGTAGGCAGGAGTGAGGAAAGAGCCACGACTCGCCATTGCAAGGCCCCAGTAGGCCCAGGGCGCCATGGGGTCGCCCTCCATGGGCAGCAGGATGACGTTCATCGGGGTTCCGCCCGGC
The DNA here is from genome assembly GCA_039800485.1 of Pseudomonadota bacterium. Taxonomy (GTDB): domain Bacteria; phylum Pseudomonadota; class Gammaproteobacteria; genus CAIKBL01. The sequence goes on along the minus strand of JBDLQR010000027.1, from coordinate 1,687 downwards.
AGCTGCGAGCGAGCCTGCTCGAAATACTGGATGCGCTCCGTACCCGACACGGTGCGGCGCGTGCTGCCCGAAATGCCTTTGGTGGGCAGACCATCGGTGATGAGAAAGGCATTGTCTGCCTGCGGTTGCAGAACACGCACGGCCTGCAAGGCTTTCGCAAGATTGGAGCCGCCCTCCGGGATCAGCATCCTGAGTGCGCCCATGGCCTGTTCCAGTTTCGCGCGATCAGCCACCGGCAGCCACTGTCCTGCTGTCCCCGGCAGCGCGGGCTCCAGGCCTTCATTGAAGGCATAGATCTGGTATTGCCCACCCGCAGGCAAGCGCGCAGTGATCCAGTCCACGGTATCCAGTGCCTGTTGCCATTTCTCGGATCGACGCTTGGCTGCCGCGTCCATGTTGCGGCGACGGATCACGTTGACCACGGTGTCGGCCAGCATGCTCGCCGACACATCGAGAAGGATCAGCGTGCGCTGACCGTTCATGCGGATCCCGGTCAGATATTCACGATTGCCTTCGCCGGCAAAGGCCCGCACCTGGGTCGATTTTTCGTTGAGTTCGGACAACAGCGCCTTTTTTTCCGTTTCCAGTTTGCGTAGGGCTGCCTTCATGGCTTCCACGTCCTTGCGGCTGACTGCGGACAAGGTTTGCGGCTTCAGGCTGGCACGGGCCGCCTTGAGTGCCTCCGCGGCGGCTGCCGACTCGGCCATGAGTTGTGCGAGTTCCCGCTCCAATCGTTCGGCATCCCGTGCAGCCCCCAGGCTGCCGGAGTGTGCGGTGGCAATCTCCTGTTCCAGCAGCGCAACCTCCGCCCCCAGGTCTACCTTCTGCTCCTCCTCTTTCACGATGGCCTCATGCTTGAGAATCATGAACAGCAGCACCACGGCGCCAAAGCCGCAACACATCACATCGAGAAACGACAGGGTGAAGATGGAGAACGGGCGACGCTTAAGCGGCATCGTCTTCGTGCACCGTGATAGGCACGAACAGGCAGGTGCTCCCTGCCGCCGTGAGGTGATCTCCTGCGCGCAAGCCCTGCGTGCCGTGCACGGGCTGCCCATTCAGCAGCAGGCCGCTTCCTTCGCCTGCCGTGACCACCGGGCCGACAAGGCCGTAGCTCACCGCGCCGAGTGTTTCTGCCCCCGCTCCGCGCTGGACCGTGCCACGACGCGTGAGATACCAGGCGACCGGAGAGAGCCGGTAGGCCGTATCCATGACCAGGAGATGCGAGGCCGGGCTTGCCAGGGTATCCGGCGTGACATGCGAGACCGCGAGGCGCAGAGGTTCCGGCACACAGGCGAGCTGGGTTCGTAGCGACACACCTTGCGCCTGCGGCGCGATGAGCTCCGGACTGTGTGTGCATCCGGTGAATACCGCGCCCGCAGGCAGCGCCAACGCATTGGGCCAATCGTCGAACAGCCCCGGCAGGCGGGCGAGGCGATAATCGACCACAGTCGCACCCGTGCCGGCATGGGCAACGAGGGCCCGCCTCAAGGGCGCAAGGGCCGCGCGTACTTCGTCGAGCTCGAGCAGGGTTTCGTGGCGGACCCCGCGATGGTCGATGGTGAGTGTGACCTTGCCCTGCTCTGCCAGCAGCGACATCCACTGCGCGAGCTGGGAATGGAGCAGTTGTGCGGTACTGCCTTCATGGAGCACATCGAAACGACTGCCTGCCAGAAAGCGCTCGACG
>JBDLQR010000026.1:0-2847 GCA_039800485.1 Pseudomonadota bacterium | reverse complement strand
GGCTCTCTGATGGAGGCAGCGCTGTTCGAAACGCTGGCAGCAAGCCACTCCGCCAAGAGACAGTCGGACGAGGCTGCAGAGGGATTGCGAAGTTTTGTAGAGAAACGGAAACCGGCGTGGTTTCCGGAATCCTGACCGGGGCTTTCCGGTCAGGGCCTTTCGTTTGAGATCACGAGGCACCTTGCGTGCCCCGTGACTGGAGGATCAGGTCAAGGCTGGGCAGCGAGCGCCGCGCGGGTCGCTGGGAATTCTCCAGCAACGTCAGCCGCGGTCTGGGCTGTCGCATCGGCACGTGCCCAGGTGCGGGCAAGGCGTGCAGCCACTGTTTCTGCCATGGCGTCCTTCTTCTGGACGCGCAAAGCCTTCAGCAGCCCGCTCAGCGCCCAGCCATTCTCCGGGTTGCGTCGCAGATCCTGCCAGAAGACGCCTTCCGCCTCGGCGGGCCTGTCCGCTGCCAGCAGGATGCTGCCCAGGGTATGACGCGGCGGATAAGCCCACTCTGCGGGCTCGGTATAGGCCAGCGATTCCTCGAAACGTACCGCCAGTTCAAGTTGCGAAACAGCCTCGTCAAACCGGCCTTCGGCAGCTGCAATCTCACCCTTCAGCGAGGGAACCGCGATCATCAGGATCGAACGACCGGTGTTCTGGGAGAAGAGACTGCCGTCCAGTGCCGGGTTCTGCATGACTTTCTCCAGCGCGGCCAGCTCGGCCTTGGCTTCTGCCATGTTGCCTTTGCCGAGCATCGCCCGACCACGGCCATAGTGCCAGGCGCCGGTAAGGAAGGCGGAAGAAGCGGGTGGCGCAGGCTCCTTCAACATGTCATCCCAGCGCGCGAAGCGCACATGCGTCCAGTAGGGGACGACACGAAAGGCCGCCAGCATGGGCATCGCCTGCAGCGTGGCGTCGTCTATCTTGCTTCCGACCTTGCGTGAGGCCTCCAGGGCCAGCGCATGCTGACCGTCGAACATGGCGGAGAACCACAGGAAGTGGATGTTGTGCGGGTAATAGGCCATGGGATAAAGGCCCTGCGCCCGGCACTGGGTGATGTAATCCTCGTCAGCCACAATCGCGAGCTGGTTGCTCTTGATGGCATCCGCGTAACGGCCCACCCGCTGATAGATGTGGGAGGGCATGTGCACCATGTGGCCAGCCGCCGGCATGAGTGTAAGCAGGGTGTCCGCTGATTTTTCCGCGCGCGCCGGGGTGGGCGTGGGCTCAAGCAGGTGGATATGCAGGTGCAGGGCGCCGGGATGTTTCGGGTCCCGGCGCAGCACATCTTCCGTCAGCGCGACGATTTCCGCCGTGCCCTCATGCGGCTGACCATCAGGCATCCAGTAGCCCCAAGGGCGCAGATCCATCATCGACTCGACATACAGGGTGGCAATGTCGAGATCTTCCGGGAACTGCTGATGGACCTTGCGCATGGCTTCGGCATAAGCCTTGTCGTTGGTCTTGCGCGCCTCAGCATTACCCGAGTAGCGAACTGCCAGCGCGGCAATCAGCGCCTGCTCGCGCGGGCTGGTCTTGCTGGCCAGTGCCTGCGCTTTGCGGACCATTTCCAGCGCATGGGGTTCTTCATTGGGCGCCATCATGGCGTTGATGTTAGGCCCCAGCACCAGCGCCTGACCCCAGTAGGCCATGGCGAGATCCGGTTCCAGCCGGGCGGCCTCCCGGAAGGCTCGACGCGCTTCGCCGTGGTTGAAGGCATAGGCGAGGTTGAGGCCTTGATTGATGAACTTCTGGGCCTCGGCATTTCCGCTCGTGACCGGAAAGGCATGTTTGCCCAGGTTCTGCAGACGGGGCGCGAGCTCACCCTTGGGGCCCGGCTGTTGTGCCTCTGGAGCATCCTCGTAATGCTTGTGGGTGGCGGTGTGTTCGTTTTTCTCGGCGGCCATCAGGTTGGCACTGGTGGCGGCCAACAACACGGCGAGGCCCGCGCCCAGGTTATGCAGGGATTTCTTCATTCCAGAGGTCCTCTGTCGCGCACGAACGTGATATTCGTGCGGATATTTGTGTGGATGCCCCAGAGAGTATAACCCCCGGGGGTATCCGTTCAAGTCAGCGCGCGAAGGGAGCGGTATCGAAGTAATCCCGCCATTCACAGATCTTGCCGTCACGGATCTTCATGATGCCCATCAGCGGGATGGTGAGGAGGGTCTTGCCCTCTGCATCCTTGAGGTAATCAACCCGTTCTGTCAGCACGGCGTCCCCCGCCGCCGCGATGGACAAGAGATCCATCGTGATGGCGACGAACGGCACCTGCTGGGAAAAGCCGGCAAAGAAGGCGAGAGCCTCGTCCGGTCCCTTGGTGCTGGAGAGGCCTACATTTTCGTAGGCGCAATCAGCAGTCATGTACTGCCTGAACGACTTTTCAAAGTTGCCAGGAATGGCCCAGCTCGCCATGAAAGCCTGTGCGGTTTCGAGTGCGTTCATCTGACCTCCAGGGGCTTGCATGTGCCTCACGCAAAGTGAGGCATGATTTCCTTCGCAAATTGATCCACCACCTCGCGGCTCGGACGGATCGGCTGGACTGCCACCTGGTGCACCCCGGCATCCCGCATGCCTTCGATCATGCCCAGCACTTCCTTGCGGGTACCCGTGAGGGTGGTCGCCTGGATGATCTTCTTGGACATGAGCGCTTCGTGCTCGTCACGCAGGTGCTGCAGATAGCCCTCATAGAGCTTGAGGTGACGGGTTTCGATGGGTGCATCCGGCTCACGGTACACATCCGTGAAACCCATCAGATCATCGCGCAACGAGCCCGGAATGGCAGTGGGATCCTTGATGCAGGACAGCGCAAAGATGTTGCTGGACGAGGCGACCATCGGGCCCACTGCCTCGCGCACG
>JBDLQR010000025.1:0-4690 GCA_039800485.1 Pseudomonadota bacterium | reverse complement strand
GGCCAAGGCGGGCCTGGTGGGCCTCACGCGCGCGCTTGCCCGGGAGCTTGCCCCTGCCATCCGGGTGAACGCCATTGCACCCGGGGCCATTCTCTGGAGCACGGAAACCACCAGCGCGGATCAGACAGCCATTCTTGCCAAGACCCCACTGGCGCGGCTTGGGAGTCTCGAGGATATCTCCCGTGCAGTGTGTTACCTGCTGGATGCGCCCTACATCACAGGCCAGGTGATGAACGTGGACGGCGGTCGCTCGATCTTTGATTGAGGCAACTCAGCGCCGACCGAGGACCGGCATCGGTGTACCCAGAAACCAGCGCTTCTCCGTCGCTTCGTACCACCAGTACTGCTCATCCCGGAGCGTCCTGGTGACCCCTGAATCGATCTCGTAGTACTCGATCATCACGACGGCGCGGACTTCCGTGCCCTCGGCACTCGCAATCTGGTCTGCCTGGTGGTAGCCCACCACCCGATACCGATGCATGCGTTCCAGATCCGGCCGGGCTATCTCCTCATCCTTGCCACGCAGATACTGGGCTGCCTGCTCGTATTGTCCCCAGCGGATGAGCTTGCGATAGGTGTCCGTGGCTTCAAAAAGGGCACGCCCGCGTTTTTCCTCGCCCGGGGAGACGATGGAGGCACAGCCGGCGCAGAGCGCCATCAGCAGAATCAACCCCGCCCGGGCCCAAGGCATGTGCACAGTCTTCATCACGCGGAAACCTCCTGTTCGAGAAAGCCTGGCGCTTCCACCATGCCGGCGTCGCCCTTGGCGAACCCCGCCCAGAGTTCCGCATAGGTCTTGCCGAGCACGGGATGCCGCTCTTGTGGCGCGATGTCCGCAAGCGGCTTCAGTACGAAGGCGTAGTCGAGAATGTCCTCACGTGGCAGGCGCAGCCGTCCTTCTTCCAGGACGGCATCACCCCAGGTGAGGATGTCCATGTCCAGCGTGCGCGGTGCGAATTTCGCTTCTCCGCGATGCCGGCCACACGCGGCTTCGATCTCACGCAAGGCTTCCGCCAGGGTCTGCAGCGGAAGCGAGGTGGTGAAACCGATCACGAGATTGAAGAAATCGTCACCCTCGAAACCGACCGCAACACTGCGATAGACCGGAGAGCACTGTACGGGGCCGACCAGTGCTTCCAGCTTCGAGAGCCCGGACCGGATGTTTTCCAGCGGCGCCTGGTTGCTGCCGATGCTGACATAGACCTGTGGCATGGGGGTGCGGGCTCAGGGCTTGCGACTGCGTTCGATCATCACACCCACATCACGCACCTGACGTACGGCCCCCTGCTTGTTGATGCGGATGCGCACCCACGGCAGTCCGAATTCGCCCAGAAGAATGTCTGCAATGGTCTCAGCGAGGCGCTCCACCAGCAGGAAGGCGCTTTCATCCGCGAGCTTCATGATGCGCTTGGTCACCGACTTGTAGTCGATGGTGTCCTCGATGTTGTCGCTGCGGCCGGGGATGGAGAGATCGGCCCCCATGTCGATGTCGACGACCAAGGTCTGCTTGAGCTTGCGCTCCCAGTCCCAGATCCCGATCACGGTGTCGATCTTCAGTCCATGCAGAAAAACGATATCCATCACATGCCATCCGGAGGACGCGCGGGAGTCGCGCTGCGCGGCAGTATAAGCCCTCTTGATTGCTGTCCGGGCATCAAGTGCAATACCCGCATGTGGGGCACTGCCTATCTCGTCATCAGCTATCTCATCGGATCCATTTCCGCAGCCATTCTGGTGTGCAGACTGATGGGCAAAGGCGATCCGCGCGACGTGGGCTCCGGCAATCCCGGCGCGACCAATGTCCTGCGGGCCCATGGCAAGTTTCCCGCGCTGCTCACCCTGGCCGGCGATGTGCTGAAAGGTTTCCTGCCGGTGGTGGTGGGGCTCGGCCTCGGCCTCGATCCCGCTCTTGTGGCCGGCGCCGGGCTCGCGGCCTTCATCGGGCATCTCTATCCGGTGTTCTTCGGTTTCAAGGGTGGCAAGGGTGTCGCCACGCTCATCGGTGTGCTGTTCGGTTACGACTGGCGCCTTGGGCTCTCTTTCATCGCGACCTGGCTGGCCGTGGCTGCGGTGTCCCGGTATTCCTCACTCGCGGCACTGTGCGCAACGCTCGCGGCACCGATTTATGCGCTGCTGCTGGGACTGCCGTGGCCGTATGCCCTGGCTTTGGGGGTGATGGCGCCCACGGTCTTCTGGCGCCATGCCGAGAACATCCAGCGGCTGCGCAACGGCACGGAAGGACGCATCGGCGCGAAGCGCGCCTGAGCAAGGTTCATGACGCGCCGGTGAATCCCGGCTGGGCAGTCATCCCGCGCCGGGAAGCGCGATGTCTTCCAAAGACCAGCGCGGTTGCACAGCGAAGTCGAGCGGCGCGTGTACACCGGCAAGATGTCGCAGATACCCCGCGTAGGCGATCATCGCGCCGTTGTCCGTGCAGAAAGCCGGCTGGGGGTAATACACCCGAGCCCCCTGCGTCTTTGCCAGGGCATCCAGCCCCGCGCGCAGCTGCCGGTTGGCACTCACCCCTCCCGCCACCACCAAGGTTCTGAGACCGGTTTCCTTCAGGGCACGGCGACACTTGATGACGAAGGTATCAACCACCGCCTCGCTGAAGGCCCGGGCGATGGCGGCCGGTGCCCCGGGTTCCGAGCCATGATCCCGGACGGTATTGGCGCAATAGGTCTTGAGCCCGCTGAAACTGAAGTCGAGCCCCGGTCGGTCGGTCATGGGGCGCGGGAAGGTGAAGCGACCCGCCTCCCCCTCCGCCGCCAGGCGCTCCACCGCCGGGCCACCGGGATAGTCCAAGCCCAGCAACTTGGCCGTCTTGTCGAAGGCCTCGCCCGCGGCATCGTCCAGTGATTCGCCCAGGATCTGGTAAGCCCCCAGCCCCTCCACCTGCACCAGCATCGTGTGGCCACCGGAGACCAGCAGCGCCAGAAAAGGAAACCCGGGCGGATCCGGCTCCAGCATGGGCGCGAGCAGATGGGCTTCCATGTGATGAATGGGAATGGCTGGAATCCCAAGGGCCCAGGCGAGGCTGCGCGCGAGGGTCGCCCCCACCAGCAAGGCTCCGATGAGCCCGGGACCGGCGGTATAGGCGATGGCATTGAGGTCGGGGAGGCAGAGGCCCGCGGCGGCCACCGTCTCGCGAATCAGGGGGACGAGGCGCTGCACATGGTCCCGCGAGGCCAGCTCCGGGACCACGCCCCCGTGCTGGCGGTGCATGGCAATCTGGCTGTGCAGGCGGTGGGCGAGCAAGCCGCCGGCGTCTGAGTAGACCGCCACGCCGGTCTCGTCACAGGAGGTCTCGATACCAAGGATGTTCATGGGGCGCAGCGTACCATTCCTTCAGGTGGACATTCGGTGGCTGGCCGCATAGGATCCCCGGTCCCTGAAGGCACAGTGACCCATAGGATCCAAAGCAAGCCCATGCCCAGCGTCAAAATCCGCGAAAACGAACCCTTTGATATCGCCATGCGCCGCTTCAAGCGCGCCTGTGAAAAAGCCGGTGTACTGGCCGAAGTGCACAAGCGCGAGTTCTATGAAAAGCCCACCCAGGAGCGCAAGCGCAAGGCTGCTGCCGCGGTGAAGCGCTGGCAGAAGAAGGCCGCGCGGTCCTCGCTGCGCAAGACCCGCCCTTACTGAGTCTCCTCAGGCGCTGCCTCCAGCGGAGGTGGCGCCGGTCAGCCCGGAAGCCCCCGCCATGTCCGAACTCAAGGACCGCATGAACGCTGCCGTCAAGGAGGCGCTCAAGTCCGGGGACAAGCTCAGATCCACCACCCTGCGCGGCATGCTGGCCGCAATCAAGCAGGTGGAGGTGGATACCCGCACCACGCCGGATGACGATGCCATCATTGCCATCCTCACCAAGCTGACCAACCAGCGCCGGGATTCCATCACCCAGTTCGATGCCGCCCAGCGGCAGGATCTCGCCGACAAGGAGCGGGACGAGCTGCGGATCATCGAGGAATTCCTGCCCGCGCCGCTCAGCGCCGAGGAACTCGACGCACTCATCGGCAAGACCATCGCCGAGTGCGGAGCCACGCAAATCAAGGACATGGGCCGGGTGATGAACACCCTCAGGCCACTGGTCATGGGCCGGGCCGACCTCTCGGCCGTCAGCGCCACCATCAAGGCCCGACTCTCGGGCGGCTGATCGGGCGCACTCGGCGCCCTCCTCCACACACCTCGCGTAGCCTTGCCGCCCGTCTACAATGGGGGCACGCACTGCCCGCGTCATCCGGATCCTCTCGTCCCATGGCTGGTCGCATCGCCCGCGCCTTCGTCGACAAACTGCTGGACCGCGTCGATATCGTCGATGTGGTGGGCAAGACCGTGCAGTTGAAAAAGGCGGGGCGTGATTTTCAGGGTTTGTGTCCCTTCCATAACGAAAAAACGCCCTCGTTCACCGTCAGCCCGGAGAAGCAGTTTTACCACTGCTTTGGCTGCGGCCAGCATGGTTCGGCCATCGGTTTTCTGATGAACCATGACGGTTTGAGCTTTGCCGAAGCGATCGAAGATCTGGCCGGCCAGCTCGGCCTCGACATCGAATACGAAGCCGGTGGCCCGGAGACCAAGCGCGAAGATCACGGGCCGCTCCATGCCCTGATGGCGGAAGCCGAAGCACTTTATGCCCGCCTGCTGCGCGAGCATCCCACGCGCGAACGAGCGGTAAATTACCTCAAGGGCC
>JBDLQR010000024.1:0-9978 GCA_039800485.1 Pseudomonadota bacterium | reverse complement strand
AACTGCCTGGAGGATTCAATGGCTGACAGGGTTTTCCGCCTCGGCGTGCTCAAGCTGGGCTGTATCGGCGCCGCACCACTGCTCGACCTGCTGCTGGACGAACGCGCCGACCGCGAGGATCTGGAAGTGCGCGCCTTCACCTGCGGCTCCAAGCTTGATCCGGATTCCTGTCAGCCACCCACCGCAGCCTTGCTCGCGTATGCCCCCGACTTCGTACTGTTGGTCAGTCCCAATGCCGCCCTCCCCGGTCCCGGTAATGCGCGCAAGGCCATTGCCGCGGCTGGCATCCCGTTGGTCACCTTGTCTGATGGCCCTTCCAAAAAGGCTTTCTTCAAGAAAAATGATGAGGGCAAGCAGGTCATGAACGTCCCGGCCGGCCAGGGGTTCATGATCTTCCCGGCCGATTCGATGATCGGCGCGCGTCGGGAGTTTCTCGATCCCACCGAGATGAGCTTGTTCAATGCTGATGTGATCAAAGTCCTGGCGGCGACGGGTGTGCTGCGCCTGGTGCAACTGGAACTGGATCGCGTGATTGAAGTTCTCAAGCAGGGCGGCACGCCAAGCTTGCCGACGATCACCGTGGACGCAGCGCGTGCAGTTGCCGCGGGCGGCTTTGGCAACCCTTATGCTGCGGCCAAGGCACACGCGGCGCTCTGTATCGCGGAGACCGTTTCCGCCGTCACTGCCGACGGTTGTTTCAAGGAGCAGGATGTCGCGCGTTATGTGCAGATGGTGGCCGCAGGTCACGAGATGATGCGCAGTGCTGCCCGTCTTGCCGATGAGGCGCGCGAAATCGAGAAAGGCGCGGACAGTGTTCTGCGCACGCCGCACGCGGCGAGTGGCGACACGCGACGCAAGATCCGCCTGGGCGACAAGCCGGAGTAGCCCGGCGCGGCGCGCCTCAGGATCAGACGGCCAGTCTGAACCAGGTGGACTGGATCAGTGCATGCAGGCGGCCCAGTTCGCCCTGCAACTGATCCAGGAATTCATGCAGCCCTGAGGCGACCAGCGCGGAGGGATCCGCACCAGCCACAAGCTTGACCAGCGCGCGATTGAGCCGCAGCGGCGCGCCGTTGCGTGGCAAGGCCCCCAGAGTGGCTTCCAGTGTGTCGAGGCAACAGGCGATGGCGTGCGGGAAGGCCGTGTCCTGCAGCAGGAAGCCCACCACGCTGCGTCCCTCCACCCGGCCACGCACCTGCTGCCGATACATCTGATAGGCACTGAGCGACAACAGCACGTTCATCCACAAGACGCCCTCGTGATCGAGCAGGGCACGATTGCCGCGCCCCCCGACGGCGTAGGTACAGCCCACATCCAGGATGCGAGAGGTCATGTCGGCGCGTTCTACGGACCAGCCCAGGTTGACGAAGTGGAACGGCTCACGCCGGCTCATGGTCGTCATGATCATGCCGGAGAACTGCTGGCACTGCTGCACGACCCGATCGAGGAACGCCTGGCGCCCGCGCCGTGCCAGGGCCTGTTCCCCGGTTTCCTGGACCTCCAACTGCAACTGGTTGATGAGCTCCCAGGCTTCGGAGGGCAGAATCTCGCGCACGGTGCGAGCATTCTCGCGCGCCATGCGCAGGGCTGACGCCACCGAGACCTGGGTAGTCTCCTCTGTCAGCGCGTAGCGCAGGACACTGCGCTCAGTAGCCTTTTCATGCTGCGCAAAGAAGTCGTCATGCGCCCCCAGAATCTCCACCAGTGAGGCCCACAAGGCGTCCACGCCCTCGGGCATGTCGAGTAGCAACTGGGCATTCACACCCACGAGACGTGCGGTATTCTCGGCACGCTCCACATAGCGCGCGAGCCAGTAAAGTCTTTCTGCAACCCGCGAGAGCATGGCCATCAGTCCGCCACCACCCACGTATCCTTGCTGCCTCCGCCCTGCGAGGAATTCACAACCAGTGAGCCCCTGCGCATGGCCACACGCGTGAGCCCCCCCGCAGTGACATAACTCGCAGCGCCCTGCAGACAGAAGGGCCGCAGGTCGACGTGACACGGAACCAGCTCACGCCCGAGCAACGTCGGGGCCGTGGAGAGAGACACCACCGGCTGCGCAACGTGGCCGCGCGGATTGGCGCGGATAGCCTCCGCGCAGGCGGCGCGGGCGGCACGGCTGGCGGTGGGGCCGATGAGGATGCCGTAGCCTCCGGATTCGTTGGTGGGTTTCACCACCAGTTTGTCCAGGTTCTGCAGTACATGCTGACGTTGCGTCGGATCGTGGCAGAAATAAGTCGGGACGTTCGGCAGCAGTGGCTCTTCCGAAAGGTAGTAGCGAATCATGTCTGGCACGTAGGCGTAGACGACCTTGTCATCCGCCACACCGGTGCCCGGCGCGTTGGCGATCGCCACCTTGCCCAGACGCCATGCCCGCATCAGCCCCGGCACTCCGAGCATGGAATCCTTGCGGAAGCATTCGGGGTCGAGGAATGCATCATCCACGCGGCGGTAGATCACATCCACCCGCACCAGTCCACGGACGGTGCGCATGTAGACACAATCATCGTCTCCCACCTCCAGATCTCCGCCCTCCACGAGTTCAGCGCCCATCTGCTGTGCCAGGAAGGCATGTTCGAAGTAGGCCGAGTTGTAGATTCCAGGCGTGAGTACGACGATTTCGGGAGTCTCCGAGCGACGGGGACTGATCGATGCAAGCGTATCGAACAGCTGCGCGGGATACTCGCCGACCGGCGTTACCTGATAGGCCTCCAGAAGCTCCGGAAACACGCGCTTGGTGAGCCTGCGGTTCTCGATCATGTAGGACACGCCGGAGGGCACGCGCAGATTGTCCTCGAGCACATAGAGCTGGCCGTCGCTGTCGCGCACCAGATCGCTGCCGCAGATATGGGCCCATACCCCATGCGCCGGACGCACACCAGCGCACGCATCCCGGTAGTTGCCGGCCGCCATCACGACCTCGGCCGGAATCACCCGGTCGCGGAAGATGTGCTGGCGGTGGTAGACGTCGTCGATGAAACAGTTCAGCGCACGCAGGCGCTGTGCCAGCCCAGCTTCCACCTTGCGCCATTCGGATGCCCGCAGGATGCGCGGGATGATGTCGAAGGGCCATTGGCGGTCGATGTTGGCGCCGTCGCTGTAGACGGTGAAGGTGATTCCGAGCTCACGCACGGCCTGCTCCGCGGCCTTGCGACGATTGAGGAGCTCCGTGCCTTCGAGGCGCTTGAGAAACTTGAGCAAGGCTCCAGCGGGTGGCCGTGCACGGCCACCCTCACCGATGAGCTCATCCAGCGCCGCGGTCCGGGGATATGTCCGCCAGTCGATGTGCAGTGCCGCCTGCGCCATTATCTGAAGCCGTCCTGACTGTGCCTGCGATATTCACTGCAAGGACCATGCACATCCCGGGGCTTCGGCCCCGCACCGGCATGCAAGCGTAGCGCGGCAAGACCGTGATGCACCACAAGCGGGCGGACGTGCCCGCTCCTGGCTCAGCCCGGTGCGCTGCGCAGGGCTTGCACCATGCTCTCGGCGCCCTGGCGCAGGAACAACGTGTCCACGCCGCAGGCCAGCAAGGTGAAACCCTCCGCAATCCTCGGCGCGACGGCAGACGGACTCGTCGCGAAGTAGCCCAGCGCCAACCCGGCCGCCAGCGCGGTCTTCGCCACATGCGCCACGGCAGCAAGCACCTCCGGATCGTCCAACTGGCCAACCTTGCCCATGCTGGCCGAAAGGTCATAAGGGCCGACGAAGATCGCATCGAGCCCCGGCACTTTCACTATCTCCTCGATCTGGCGCACGGCATCGATGTGTTCAGCCTGCACGATGACGGCGGTTTCCTCGTTGGCGCGGGCGACATAAGGTCCGACCCCGTAGCCATAACCATTGGCGCGTGAAACACCCACCCCGCGCCGCCCCATGGGGGGGAACTTCGCCGCAGCCACGATGGCAGCCGCCTGTTCGGCCGTATTCACCTGCGGCACCAGAATGCCGGCCGCGCCGACATCCAGGGCGCGCTTGATTTCGGTCTCCGAATGATTCGGTGGCCGCACCACGCAAGGGACCCCGTGTGCGCCGATGATCATGCGCTGCAGATCGAGCGGCCCCAAGGGACCATGTTCGCCATCGATGAACAGCCAGTCCTGGCCGCTTGCGGCGAGAATCTCGGTGGTCTCCGGAGCCGCCATGCTGACGATGGAGCCAATGAGGCGTTCGCGACGCCGCAATCTTGCGCGGAAGGAATCATTGTTCATCTGTCACCCGTTGCTTTTTCTGGTTTCGGTATCGGAAGCGTCGTCCACCGGGGAAGCTCGCCCTTGTCCATCCACGGTGAACACACGGCTCCACTGCAATCCCTCGGAATCAGAGATCTCCGCGCGCAGTTCGCCGCCGGCCTCTGGTCGGAAGAAAAACCTGAAACTCGGGTCCTCGCTGATCGAGATGCCGGTTTCCGCGGTCATGATGGGTTTGCCGTTGTAGCTCAGGCGCAGCGTCTTGATGAAATGCGCAGGGCGAATGAGCTGGGTCTTCTGATCCTTCTGCATGCCCGAGACATTCGGATGACGCAGCAGCAGCTGACCGAGTATCGCGTCGCCCGAGGCCGGCTTTGCAAGCGTGCGGAAGTTCATCTCGCCCATCCGCGCGATCGCGGCCTTGTAATCAGAGCCGAGCGGCGCCGAGCATCCTCCCTGCGCCTTCACGAAATTGCTGACCACATGGTGTTCACCGGTATTGAGCACCGCGACCGCCCTGACATGGGTATAACTGTCCACTCTCACGCGCAAAGCCAGATCCGCGCGGCCTGCCTCCGGCGTGAACGTGAAGCGGCCGGCGAGCGGCTCCGGGTTGTTGTCGATGATGAGAAAAATCTTCTCGATGAAGCGTGCCGGGGTTTGCGGAAAACGCGCCGTGACAGACACCGGCGTGAAGGCCGCATCCTCTGCGCGATACGGCGTCTTGAGGGTAATGACAGTGTCATCCTCGACCAGCACGACATCCTTGAAGTATCTCGGCTTGAGGAACGTTGTCCACACATCGACCGCTGACTGGTTCCCGCCGGCCGGCTGCGCGCCCACCATGCTGGACAGACAGAGCAGACAGAAGAAGCCTGCCCAACCCGGCAGGGCGCGAGCATGAGATCCAGCTGGCATGGCATGTCCCCCGAGAGTCAGGTCCGGCGAGTGTATACCGCGCTCGGTGCGAGCTGAGAGCAGATCACGGGAAATGCCGGTAGCCGGAAGATCCCGGCGGCGTCACCGGACCATTCGCATCCCTGAGCTGCAGCTGCCCGCGCTCTGCGGTGATGAGGCCGATCTCGGTCACGGCGCAGTGCTGCATCAACGCTTCGACCACGGCCGGTGGAGTGGCAGGCGGCAGGGTGAAACAAAGCTCGTAGTCATCACCGCCACTCAGGGCGTGTGCCCGTGCCGTGTCTGCATCCGGGAGTTCCACCAACGCCTGGCTGAGTGGCAGACGATCGACACGCAGCTCCGCTCCACAGGCACTGCGCGCAAGGAGATGGCCGACATCGGCGAGCAGACCATCAGAGATGTCGATGCAGCTGGTGGCAAGACCCCGTAACGCCTGTCCCAGGCTGATGCGGGCAGTGGGCCGCGCAAAACGCTCGCGCAGATAGCGCGTGCCGGGAGGCGTGGGTTCAGGCATGGACAGGCTGGCAAGGCCGGCCGCGGCATCGCCCAGAAAACCGGAAACGAACAGGCGATCACCGGGGCGCGCGCCGTCCCGTCGCAAGGCGAGTGACTCAGGGACCGAACCGGTGAGCTGAAGACTGAGACACAGTGGCCCCCGCGTCGTGTCGCCACCGACGAGTTGCACTTCATGCGGCGCCAAGGCCGCCTGCAGACCCGCCACGAAGGCGCGCACCCAAGCCACATCCGGCTGCGGCAAGGTCAGGCCCAAGGTCGCCCAGCGGGGCGTCGCACCCATCGCGGCGAGATCACTCAGGTTAGTGACCGCGGTACGGTAGCCGATATCCGCCGGCGGGAAACCGCGCGGAAAATGTACGGCCTCCACCAGCGTATCGAGGACCAGCACCAGTGCTTCACCCGGCGGTGGACGCACCACCGCACCATCGTCGCCGATACCCAGACAGACGTCGGAACGGCTGCCTGCAGCCGGCGCGATCAGCTGATCGATGAGGGTGAATTCATCCATGCCGAGGGAAGAAACGCCGGCGCCGGGCTGCGCTCGCGTTCCGCCCCCTCACGCGGCAGGTGAGTCCGCGGTGCTGCCCATTTCCACGCTGCGCAAGCGCCGCGCGGTGCGATCGAGCACCCCGTTGATGTACTTGTGCGCGTCTTCGGCGCCGAACATCTTGCACAGTTCGACTGCCTCATTGACCACGACACGCCAGGGAATGTGGGGACAGAAATGCAGTTCATAGGCGCCGAGCAGCAGGACACCGCGCTCGACCGGCCCGAGCCTGGACCACTCGCGATCCAGTGCGGGCATCAGATCAGCCTGCAGGACTTCAAACTGTTTCGGGATCTCACGGGTCAGCGTTGAGAAGTATTCCAGATCAACCTTGACAAGTTCGCGCTCGGCCACGAATTCCTTGAGGATTTCGTTCGGATCCTGGCCTGCGAGTTGCCACTGGTAGAGCGCCTGGACCACGCAGCGGCGCGCACGCACGCGACCATGGTTGCTTCGATTGCTGCCGGACATCCTCGGCTGCCGTCAGATCTGCCGCAGGACTGAGATCATCTCGATCGCGGTCGCCGCAGCTTCTCCACCCTTGTTGCCAGCCTTGGTGCCGGCACGCTCGATGGCCTGTTCGATGGAGTCGACGGTCAGCACCCCGAAAATGACCGGCACACCACTGTCTGCAGCCGCCGCGGCAAGACCGCTGGTGCAGGCACCCGCGACGTGATCAAAGTGCGGGGTAGAGCCGCGGATGACCGCGCCCAACGCAATCACCGCATCAAAGCTGCCACTCTTGGCGAGCTTGCGCACGACGACCGGCAATTCAAACGCACCGGGAACCTTCACGACCGTGACGTCGCTGAGTTCGACGCCGTGGCGGTGCAGGATATCCAGACAACCCGCCTGCAGTTCATCCACGATGAAGTGATTGAAGCGACTGCAGACCACTGCGATCCGTACGCTGCCGGTGACGACCAGCTTGCCTTCAATGGTGTTCGGTTGGCTCATGGGCGGCACTCCTCAATCAGATGCGTTGGGCGGGCGTCGGGGAAATGGACGAACGACAAGCTTCAGGTGACGTATTCCACGACTTCGAGCCCGAAGCCGGAAAGTGCATGGTAGCGTCGCGGGTTGCTCATGACACGCATCTTGCGCACCCCGAGATCCCCGAGGATCTGCGCCCCGAGGCCTATCTGGCGAAAGTCGGCGGTCACGGCGCCGGCCTTGGGCGCCTGGCTTTCGGGTATCTCGTTGCTCGCATAGCGGAAGATCTGGCGCACGACTTCGTCATCATCCACCTGGTTGCCAAGCACGATCACCACGCCTTCGCCCGCATCCGCAACCCGCCGCAAGGCATCGCGCAGCGGCCATCCGGCATCCTTGCGCACACTCGCGGTCAGGTCCTGGATAGGGTTGTAGATATGGACCCTGACCAGGGTCGGCCGCTCGGGTGACACTTCGCCCCTCACCATCGCGAGATGGAGATCCCGATGGATGGCGTCGCGATACGCCACGAGTCTGAAGTCACCGAATTCGGTCGGCAGCACCGCTTCGGCCACCCGCTCCACGGTCTTCTCGTTCTCGATGCGATAGCGGATGAGGTCGGCGATGGTGCCGATCTTCATGTTGTGCTGCTGCGCGATCTTCTCCAGCTCCGGCCTGCGCGCCATGGTGCCGTCGTCATTCAGGATCTCGACGATCACGGACGCCGGTTCCAGCCCCGCCAGCGCCGCAAGGTCGCATCCGGCTTCGGTATGGCCGGCCCGCGTGAGCACGCCGCCGGGCTGCGCCATCAGCGGAAAGATGTGCCCGGGCTGCACGATATCGCTGGCTTTGGCATCCGGGGCGACTGCGGCCTGTACGGTGCGGGCGCGATCAGCTGCCGAGATGCCCGTGGTCACACCTTCTGCCGCCTCGATGGACACCGTGAAATTGGTGCGATGGGTGTAATAGGTTTCCTGCACCATCAAAGGCAGGCTGAGCCGTCGGCAGCGGGCTTCCGTCATGGTCATGCAGATGAGACCCCGACCATAGCGCGCCATGAAATTGATGTGCTCGGCAGAGCAATGCGACGCTGCAATGACGAAATCCCCTTCGTTCTCGCGGTCCTCGTCATCCATCATGATGACCATGCGGCCGGCGCGCAGATCGTCGATGATCTCCTGGGTTGTATTCAGTGCCATGAAATTTCCATCTGCAGGTGAAACGGGATCGTGGAGTGACTGTGCTGAAGGATGCGGCCTGCGGCCGCTCAGGCAGGTTTGCCGGTCTCGGTCTGGCCCAGCATCATGCGTTCGAGGTAGCGGGCAATCAGGTCCACTTCAAGGTTGACGGGGCTGCCGGCGACAAGTTCGCCAAGCGTGGTCTCGCGCAAGGTATGAGGGATGAGCAGCAATTCGAAATCGCAGTCCTGCACGCCGTTGACGGTCAGGCTGACGCCCTCGACGCAGATCGACCCTTTGTGTGCGATGTAGCGCGCCAAGAGCTTGGGTGCACGGATACGAAAGTAGACATAGTCTTCGCGCGTTTCTCGAACCTGCACTTCCCCCACCCCGTCCACATGACCGCTGACGAGATGTCCGCCGAGCCTGTCGGCCAGCGACAGGGCCTTTTCCAGATTCACCCGTGAGCCCACCGCGAGACGCCCCAAGGAGGTATGCGCCAGGGTTTCCGGCGAGACATCCACCGTGAATACGGTGCCGGTGAGCGAGGTGACCGTGAGACAAGGACCGGAGACCGCGATGCTGTCTCCAAGCTTCACGTCGCCGAGCGGCAGGCTTCCGGCATCGATGGACAGACGCATCTGCTGTTCGCCCTGGACGAGCGCACTTATCCGGCCAACGGCCTGAATGATTCCGGTAAACATCCAGCCACTATCGGGGATGCTCCCTGACCCGTCAAGGTGACCCGGGGCGGAGCACGAGACGCTGATCGACGCCCACGCGCGCCACCTCCACGACCGCCAGACGGGGCGCTTCGGCAAGGCTGTGAAGGGCGGGCCAGGTGAACGCGGCACGCCCATCGGGACCCAGCAACACCGGCGCAACATACAACACAAGTTCATCCACCAGCCCGGCGCCGAGAAAGTTCGCGGCCAGAGCAGGGCCGGCTTCCACCATCAGGTCGTTGATCTCCAGCGCGGCGAGTCGCGCAAGCAGTGTGGTCAGATCCAGCCCGATCGCAGCCCGTGGCAGGGTCTCGATCCTTGCGCCCTGCGCGCGCAGACGCTCGGCGCTGACACTCTCCGCGCCCTCGGCACAGAAAATCCATACCTGACCCGGCGCAGTAAGGATGCGGGCGGCAGGGGGAGTCTGCAGGGTGGAATCAAGGATGATCCTGGCTGGCGGATGCCCGCCCAGATCGAAACGTGGATCCCGCACATCCAGCCCCGGATCATCTGCCAGCACGGTGCCGCTGCCCGTGAGCACGGCGCAGCTCGATGCGCGGAGCCGCTGCACATCCGCGCGAGCTTGCGCGCCGGTGATCCACTGACTGGAACCATCCGCGAGCGCCACGCGCGCATCGAGGCTCATCCCGAGTTTGAGCGTGACGAAGGGCCGACCCCGTTCGCAGCGCATGAGGAATCCGCGGTTCTGGGCGCGGGCGTCCTCTGCAAGCAATCCGCCCTCGCAGGCGATGCCGGCCGCGCGCAACAGATGCGCACCGCCCCCTGCAACGCGCGGGTTGGGATCCCCGGCCGCATAGACCACGCGAGCCACCCCAGCCTCAATCAGGCCGCGAGCACAAGGCGGGGTGCGTCCCTGGTGGGCACAGGGTTCCAGAGTGACGTAGGCAGTGGCGCCGCGCGCCGCCGCCCCTGCCTGCTTCAGGGCCGCTGCCTCGGCGTGGTCGCCGCCG
>JBDLQR010000023.1:0-7547 GCA_039800485.1 Pseudomonadota bacterium | reverse complement strand
GAAGCCGAGGGCACCAAGTACTCGCGTGCCGGATGCGAAGGCCGCATGGAAACTCATTCCACCGGCCGTGGTGATCGATGTGGCAATCGATCGCCTGTTCTACTCGGATTACCTCGCCTTCGATTCCGTGCACGGTGAGCTTGATCTGCGTAGCCGCCGTTTCGGCCTGCAGGATGTAGGCGCGCGCTTCCACGAGAGTGACATCAGTTTCGACGGCGTGATGCGCTTCAAGGCAGGCGCACCCGAACCTTACTCGCTGGAGCTCAAGTGGCGTATCAAGGATTTCGACCTGAACACCTTCTTCACGGAACTCGTGCCCGGCGAGAAGCCGCGGGTGGAGGGGCTGCTCGGGGTGCGGGCGGAGGCCTCAGGGACCTTTGCCAATTTTTCCCAGCTGCGCAATCGGCTGCTGTTTGATGTGCACATGAAGAGTCGCGACGGCCTGTTCCGCCCGCTTCCGCCGGACAGCAGTCTGCTGCTCGGCGCCTCCGATCTTCTGGGCACGCTGGGAGAGGGCCTGTCCTATCTGCCTACCGGCGGTTTTGGTGCCGGTGCGGTGGCGCGACTCGTCAATTACATCGCCGAAATCGACTACGACACCCTTGATCTGCACCTCGTGCGCGAGGATCCGCACCACGTGCAGCTGGAGGAATTCCAGCTCCTGAGTCCCACCATCGCGCTCACGGCAACGGGCGACATTCTCCATGATCCCGGGGAAGACATCCTGGACAGTCCGCTCGCGCTCACCGCCGAACTCGACATGCTCGGACGCGGCGCTGCCATCTTGTACAGCCTCGATCTGATGCGTGATGAGAAAGATGTCTGGGGGTACTGGCGCGGTCCGTCCTTCCGCATCTGGGGCAGCCTGGCCGCACCGGAGTCGAACTTCGACGAAATTGTGAATGCGGCCGGAGATGCCGCCGTGCAGGGGGCTTTGCGGCGGCCGCTGTCCGGCCTTGTCGGCAACCTCAAGTTCCGCTGGTTTGACGATGACAGCGCGGCACGTGAACGGGCGCGGGAGGCGCGGCGTGCGCGCGATGCCGCTCGCGAGGCAGAGGAGGCGGCGAAGACGGAGTCCGGGTCGGCGGTGATGCCACGTAGCGAGAGGGAGGCAACCTCCCAGAGCGCGGTATCACCCGCGCCCTGAGCGGTTGTTGGCAGGGCTGCTGAGCTCTGCGTCAGGCGCTGTCGGGGATCAGCGAGCCGGACGGCTGCTGTTGAAGATGTCCCGGTGCATCTTCCATACCTTGCCGTCCTTCTTCCACACCACGATGTACTTGCCCTCATCCAGCACCGACTTGTCGCCGCCAGTGAGTGCATAAGTGCCTACTTCCACCGCCGTGGTGCCACCGAAGACCTCGACTTCCTTGGTCTTCAGTTTGGCGCCTTTCACGCCCATGTCGATTGCGCCCTGCCAGAAGGCGGCAATTGCCTTGCCCTTGAGCATTCCTGCATTGGGTGGCATCAGCATTGCACCCTTGCCGTACAGCTTGCCAACAGCCGCCGCATTGCCTGCAGCGACTTCTCCGCCCAGTGTCTTGTTGTTCGCCTTGATGATCGTGGTGACGTCAGCCGTAGCCTTGCTAGCCATTGATAGCCCCCGTACGTAAGCGTTGGATGAATGTTATCCGCTCGCGGGCCATGGCCCGCTGCGGCCGCAGTGTAGGCAGCTTTCCCGTTGCCGATCCATCCATTTTTCACGCGTGCCTGTGGCGGTTGCGCCCCCTCGCTGGCCTTTGGCGGCTGCACATCCGCTCCGGAACGCCGTGCGTGCATGACGGCCCGAAAGCCGGCCGGCGGACAGACTCGAAGCGCGCCTCACACAGTGCGAAGCGCGGAGAGGCTGGCGCAGGCCGGCAGCGCCTTTGGTCCCGCAGTCCTTGGGCTGCCCCGATGTCGCTCAGAACATCGCGCGGCTGCACAGTGCGCGCCCCTGCGCGGACGAAGCCAGAGACAAGCGGTCAGCGCACACGTGCGGCAATCATCTCGACTTCCAGCAGCCACTCGGGCTTGAGCAAGGCGGGAATACAGATGGCGGTGGATGCCGGTCGGTGCTGACCGAGTCGCCGGGTGCGCGCAGCGGCGTAGGCCGGGTAGTTGTGCGCACCGACCACATAGGCGGTGAGTTTGACGATGTGCTCTACCCGCATCCCGGCAGCCTCGAGGATGGCTTCGAGGTTGCTCCAGACCTGTTCAGCCTGGGCTTCGATGTCGGCCGGAACCGATCCATCCTGGCGCGCGCCAATCTGGCCCGCAGAGTGCAGGACCTCTGCGCCCGGGGGGATCACCACCGCATGGCTGTAGGCCCGGTTGTACGGCTCCATGACGGAGGCTGGGTTGATGAAAGTGTCGAGGGCAGTGGGCATGTCGATGGACTCCTCTGGCAGCGTGGTGCTTGAGTGGCAAAGAACGAGCATAGTCCAGGCAATGGGGAGCAGGGCAGGGAATCGCCAAACCCGGCGCCCGGTTGCGCGATGAGGTCGTCACTTGCAGGCCATCCGGTCTTGCACCGCACCATGCAAAAGTCCGCAAAAGAGGTATTTGTTCAATAGGTTATCGCTGTTAATCTCCTGTTCACCCAGTGCTACTTCCAGCACTCCTACGGGAGAGATTCCTGATGGCTTCGGTATCTCCTCAAGTCGATGAAAAACGCCCGGCTGGCAGGCCGCGGTCCGAACACGCCCGCAAGGCGATACTCGATGCCACGGCCAGGCTGCTGGAGAGAGCCACGCTCAAGAGCCTCGCGATAGAGAGCATTGCGCGCGAGGCCGGAGTTGGCAAAGCCACCATCTATCGTTGGTGGCCCAACAAGGCGGCAATCGTGATCGATGCGTTTTTTCGTGAAGTGGAGCAGCGCACCGCTTTCGAGCATGCACCGACCGCGACCGAAGCAATACGTCATCAGGTGACGCGCATGGTGCGCGCAATCGCCGGTACCACCGGGCGGATTGCAGCCCAGATCATTGCAGAGGGCCAATCAGATCCCTCAGTGCTCGAGCATTTTCGTGCGGTTTTTCTGCGCCAGCGGCGCGCAGCTGCCACCGAGATCTTTCGCAACGGCATCGCCAACGGCGAGTTTCATGATGACCTCGACATCGAGCTTGCGATCGATCTCATCTACGGTCCCATCTGGTATCGCCTGATGGTGGGCCATCAACCGCTCGATTCGACCTTTGCCGAACGCTTGCCGCGCCTCAGTATCTCGGCACTCGTCAAACCCGGTGCAACTGGCATCCCGGTCCCGGACGGCCATGACCACGGTAATGGCCTGCACGCGCTGAATCGCTGAGCCCTGCCGAAGGCCTGATCCAGGTCAAACGGGCGGCCTTTGCCGCCGCACAAAATCTCTCCCGGACATGAACTGAGCGCCTGCGCAGGCAGTGCGCCATGCAACCTGGAGAGGAAATCCGCGATGAAAAATCCGCTAGCCAAAGCCGTGACTGTGGCGCTTGCCACTGCAGCGCTGCCGGCGATTGCCGCAACCGACATCGAACTGCTGCACCAGCGTCTGGCGCAGATGGAGCGCGAGACCGCCGCGCTGCGTGCCGAACTCGAACTGGTGAAACAGTCCAGCAATCAGGCCGTCGGCACGGCGACGGAGGCCAAGACCGCTGCGTCCACGGCAACGGCGTCCGCGGCACCGTCGGTGAAAGGTAATCGGGTGTTCTTTCGGGGCGGTTATGCCGCGCTCACGGATGACCGCGCGAACGGGGCCTTCACCGACATGAACGACATCCCTGCTGCGCTCGGTCTTGCCCCGGTCACGAATTCGAATGACGACGGGTGGTACTTCGGCGCGGGCTTTGATTTCCTCCTCTCGCGCGACAGCTTCGGGCTGCTGCCCGGCACCTGGGCGCTGGCCGAGCTTGGTCTGGAGTTCCGTGATCTGGGCGGAGAGGAAGTCCACCTCATCGGGCCGGTGGCCGAGTGTCTTGCCCTGAACGAGATTGCCAGTGGGGGTGTTCCGGGTGCACTCAACTGCACGGGGATCCGGGGCGAGGAAAACCTCATGATGCTCACGGTCAGTGCCGCGCCCAAGCTCAAGTTCAACGAAGGTGGCAAGCTGCGGCCGTGGATCATTCCGGCGGGTCTTGATCTG
Source organism: Pseudomonadota bacterium (assembly GCA_039800485.1). Classification (GTDB taxonomy): domain Bacteria; phylum Pseudomonadota; class Gammaproteobacteria; genus CAIKBL01. The sequence goes on along the minus strand of JBDLQR010000023.1, from coordinate 3,448 downwards.
AATGTGATCTCGCCGCCCTCGGACTCCGCCAACTATCTGGACATTGGTGTGCAGTTCGCCGGGGGTGTGGATTACGAGATATTGCCCGGCATCACACTGGGTGCCGATATTCGCTACCACCTCTCGGCGGATCTCACCGACCCGGATTATTCACCGGCTTCGGTGGCTGCGGCACAGGCTGCGGGCATGACCTTGAATACAGATCCGTCCAACGACAGTTGGACGGCGGGAGTCTCCCTCGGCATAGGCTTCTAGCAAGCCTGCTTGATGCTGTGACGGGGCGACCCGTCACAGCGCGTTTTGTCTCGCGGCCTCAGCCCGTCAGATAGACGCCGCCATTCACATGCAAAGTCTGCCCGGTGATGAAGGACGCATCGTCCGACAGCAGAAACGCCACCGTGCCCGCGATTTCTTCCGGCTTGCCGGCGCGGCGCATGGGTGTTTGCGCGACCATGTCACTGTATTCCTCATCCGGCAGTACGCCACGCAGTCGTTCGTGCCAGATCAGACCCGGCGCAATCACGTTGACCGTTACGCCGTCGGCAGCGAGATCCCGCGCCAGTGAATGCGTGTAGCCCACGATCCCGCCCTTGGCTGCCGCATACGGCGCCTGCCCGGGGCCGGGCTGGTAGGCATAGAGCGAAGCGAAGTTGACGATGCGCCCGAATCCGCGGGCACGCATCCCGCCGCAAAAAGCCCGGCTGCACAGGAAAGTGCCGGTCAGGTTGACGCGCATCACGATGTCGAAGGTCTTGAGTGCCATCGCGTCCGGCGCTCCGGCGCCGGCCACGCCTGCGTTGTTCACCAGGCAGGACACCTGGACGCCGCGTGACTCAAGCTGGTTCCGGAAGCTTTCGACCTCGGATTCGCGCGTGATGTCGACAGTCGCCACCTCGAGTCGCGCAAGCGCGGATGCTTCGAACTGGTGACGCCAGGCACCCGTTTCGTCATCGCGGCGATCCACCGCAATGACTCGCGCGCCTTCCTGCAGCAGCCGCGCCACGATGGCGGTGCCGAGACCGCCCAGCGCGCCGGTCACCACCACATGGCCTGGCAGAGTCAGCATGAGACTTCGCTCAGAAGGAACGCGGCAAGCCGAGCACTTTTTCCGAGACGAAATTCAGGATCATCTCCCGGCTCACCGGTGCGATGCGCGCAATCATCACTTCGCGCAGATAGCGCTCCACATGATATTCCTTCGCGTATCCCATGCCGCCATGCGTCATCACCGCGGTCTCGCAGGCATGGAAGCCCGCTTCAGCGCACAGGTATTTGGCGGTATTGGCCTCGGCGCCACACTCCTGACCACTGTCGTACAGACTTGCCGCCTTGTAGGCCACCAGTTCGGCGGCCATGAGCTCCGCCCAGGACTTGGCGAGCGGGTGCGCGATGGCCTGGTTCTGGCCGATGGGTCGACCGAAGACCACGCGCTCGCGTGCATAGGTCACTGCCCGGTTGATCGCCGCGCGACCGATGCCCACTGCCTCGGCGGCGAGCAGGATACGTTCGGGGTTCAGACCATGCAGGATGTAGTGGAAACCCTTGCCTTCCTCACCGATGAGGTCTTCCTTCGGCACCGGCAGGCCGTCGTAGAACACGGCATTGGAGTCGACAGCTGCCCGGCCCATCTTGTGAATCTCGCGCACTTCCACGTAGCGGCGATCGAGATCCGTGTAGAACAGACTCAGGCCCTCGGTCTTGCGCTTGACCTGGTCCTTCGGCGTGGTGCGCGCAAGCAGCAGCACCTTCTGTGCGCGCTGCGCGCCGGAGGTCCAGTGCTTCTGGCCGTGGATCACATAGCCATTCGGCGTGCGGTCTGCACGGCAATCGAGATTGGTGGTGTCAAGACCTGCATTGGGCTCGGTCACGCCGAAGCACGCAGTCTCCTTGCCTTGCAGAAGTGGGGGGAGCCAGCGCTGCTTCTGCTCCTCCGTGCCGAAGACCACTACCGGATTCAGGCCGAAAATATTGAGATGGATGGCGGAGCAGCCGGTGAGTCCGGCACCGGACTCGGCCACCGTCTGCATCATGAGCGCAGCTTCCGTGATGCCGAGGCCCGCGCCGCCCACCGATTCCGGCATGGCGATACCCAGCCATCCGTCCTTCACCACGGCATCGACGAATTCCTGCGGAAACTTCGCGTTGTCATCACAGGCCAGCCAATACTCGGGCGAGAAGTTTGAGCAGAGCTTCGCGATCGCATCCCGAATCGCGCGCTGTTGTTCGGAAAACTGGAAATCCATGGCAACCTCATCGGGAACGTGTGACTGGAAACTATGCGGCCGCTCGGACGGGTGTCAAGTTGCGGGACCTCATCGCTGCCTTTTGTCGGCAGGGGCGTTCTCCTATCATGTCGGGGGGCGGCGCATGCCGGACCTCATCCCCGATTTACCCTCTGGAGAACGTCATGCGTGAACTTACCCTGGCCGAAGTGGAAACCCTGTTGAAGGAAGGCGTGGCCTGGGCGCAATCCCAGGGGCGGCCCAGTTCCATTGCCGTTGTCGATTTCGGCGGCAATCTGCGTGGTGCCTTGCGCCCGGACAAGGGACGCATCGCCAATATCCTGATCGCCGAGAAGAAGGCCTGGACGGCAGTTGCCTTCCAGCGCCCCACGGACATGGTGCGGGACGTCATGCTGCCCGGGGCCTTCGGATACGGTCTGCAGCACACGGATGAACGCATCTGCATGGTCGGGGGTGGCTATCCCATCTTTGATGAGCAGGGCGAAGTGATTGGTGGCATTGGCGCCAGTGGTGGCACCATCGAGGAAGACTGCGAGTGCTGTCTGGTCGGCATGCGCAAGCTCGGTTTCAAGACCGAGTTCGTGAACCCGCTCGCCGCGGCCAAGAAATAGCCTCACCGTTCAGCCGGTCATGGCGGCTTCCGGCCGCCATGATTCAGGAGCTCGCATGATTGCCACCCTGCCTGTGACCGAAACCCCTGCAGACAGCATCCCCACGAAGGATCTGGGCTTCGGACTTCATTTCGCCGATCGCATGTTCACCCAGCGCTACTCACGCGAGAAAGGCTGGCACGCGGCGACCATCGGGCCATACGCCCCCATCACGCTCGATCCGGCCGCGCAGGTGCTGCACAACGGGCAGATGATTTTCGATGGCACCAAGGCGTATCGACGACCCGATGGGCACATCAACCTGTTCCGCCCGGAGCGCAATGCGCAGCGCTTCAATCGCTCAGCGGCCAGGATGGGAATGCCTGAGGTCCCCGAGGGCCCGCATGTCGAAGCGATCAGGGAGCTGGTGCGTCTCGAGGCACGTTGGGTCCCGCATGCACCGCAAACCGCGCTCTACATCCGGCCAGTGATGATCGCAACCGAGAAAGCATTGTCCATCCGTGCGCCGGCGGAGTATCTGCACTACATCATCCTGAGCCCCGTGGCGCCGTATTTTGCGGGCGGGTTTGCGCCCATCGCTGTGCACGTGCCGCA
>JBDLQR010000022.1:0-18978 GCA_039800485.1 Pseudomonadota bacterium | reverse complement strand
CCACGTTGCTTACATTGAGAACCGCCCCGCCATCCAGGGTAATCGTCACCCCCGTGAAACCTACCCGCGTGGCGTTGGTGATGACCACTCCAAAGAGGTCCAGGCTGTCTCTGGAGCCCGAGCCTCCGTTTATTACCGTAGTGCCCGAGGCGTCTGGCTCGATGATGATTCTGTCGTTGCCTTCTCCACCCATGATGGTGTCGCTGCCCCCACCCGCGTAGATGGTGTCGTTGCCGGAGCCTGCATCCACGGAGTCGTTACCGGCACCGCCCTTGATGAGGTCTGAACTTGATCCGGATTTGATCGTGTCGTTGCCTGCTCCGCCGACGATGGTGTCGGAGCCGGACCCGGTAACAATGGAATCGTTTCCGGCGCCGGCATCGATAGCCACCTGGCTGGAACCTGTGACCGTGTCATTGCCATCTCCCAGAACCACGGTGCCCCTGAAACTGGAAAGATTGAGGGTGGTGTCCGGGTCGTTACCATCGCGGTTGAAGATCACCGCGTTCAGTGCCTTACGGGTGGAGCTGGAGAGCGACCCGAGATTGATGTTCGGCGTGCCGCTGTCGAAATTGAAGGTGATGACGTCCGTATCCCGTGGCACATTGCCGGAGTTGAGCGTGCTGGTGGAAATGGGCTCGGTGACCGACACCGTGAGGCGAGCCCCATCGGAGTCTGCACGGATGACTTTGGCGAGTGCAGCCGCGATGTGCGGGTCTATTTGCAGCGAGCTGCCGAAGGTCTGCTTGGAGACGTTGTAGTTGGCCATCTTGGCTCTCCTGTGGGTAAGGGCATTCCGTCACTGGATTCGGTTGCGCTTGGCGCCGGCCGATTGCCGCAACGCTGCAATTCACGGGCCAGCAATTCCCGCAATATCGTCGCAACCTTCGGGCGCAGGGTGATCCTGTGTTGCGCCCGGGAAATCTTCCGTGATCTGCATCACATATTTCTGCTTCACATGAAAAATTTAAACAAAGTTAATGTGCGCGCACGGGCGCAGTTGTGCGGACTGCCAGAACTCCTCGGCAAAAACTGCACTGCTTTGAGGCGTATGCGGTAAACATGCACTGCGGTGGGTCGGAAAGAGGGGGGCGCAGACCTCTGATGGTCCCGCGCCCGCCTACGCACTGCCTTGTGCCCTCGGCCCCACGCCGACCCGGTTCTCCGGGCCGGCGCATCCTTGGGCGCCTGTTTCGTCCTTGAACTGTCGCGGGGAGCGACGGGGTTCAGCTGCCGATCACGCCGCCATCGATCTTCTCGATGACCACCGTGGCTGGCCGCGGACGGCTGGAGCCACCATTGGGCCAGCTGGAGACCGCGGAGGGATTGCTGACGGACGGCGTGCCGGTGATGTTGTTCCAGTAGGTGGTGGATTCACCCGGATGCTGGATGTTGACGAACATCGTCCGCATGTTGGGCGTCATCACCACGCCCGTCACCTCGCAGCCGCGCGGCCCGGTGAGGAACCGCTTGAGCTCACCCGTATCCGGGTTGGCTGCCAGCATCTGGTTGTTGCCGATGCCGTCGTACTTGCGATCCGCCCGGTTCTGCGATGAGTTGGAGATATCCGTCTGGATCCAGAGGATGCCGCGAGAGTCGAACCACAAGCCATCCGGGGAGCCGAAGGCGGGCTGGTCGGCAGGCACGGCAGAGTCGTAGGCCGGGTCGCCGGCAACCAGATAGATGTCCCAGGTCAGATCCTGGTCGTTCTCTTCCGAGTCACGGAACCGCAGGATGTGGCCGTAGGGGTTCGGATCACGGCCACTGTTGACCGGTGCGCCGTTGCCGGAACCGTTGGTCAGGGCCACATAGCCTTCCTGGGTGCGGGGATGCACCGCCACCCACTCGGGGCGATGCAGTTTGGTCGCGCCAACGGCGTCGGCCGCAAGGCGCGTGCGCAGCAGCACGTCGGCCTGGTTGAGCCAGGAGTTGCCAACCGTCAGCACACCCGTGCCATGCTTCAGCGCAAGCCACAGGCCCGTGCCGTCGCCGTTGAACTTGGCGACATACAGGGTGCCCACATCCAGCGGGCTCAGGCCCTCGGCGATGAGGTCGCGCCAGGGGCGGGCGCTGACATAGCGATACAGATAGTCGCCGTTCTCATCATCACCCATGTAGAACACGATGCGGCCCTGACTGTCTTCACGCCAGGTCGCGCCTTCATGCTTGAAGCGGCCCATGGCGGTGCGCTTGACGGGACGCGAGGCGGGGCGGAAGGGATCGATCTCCACCACCCAACCAAAACGGTTGGCTTCGTTAGGGTTTAGCGCAAGGTCGAAGCGCGGCTCAGCCTTGTGCCAGTCATAGCCGAAACCGGTCTTGGACAATCCATAGCGAGACTGGGTGGCGTCCGGGGTCCACGTGGCGTCGTCGGTACCGAAGTAGCCATTGAAGTTTTCCTCGCACGCGAGATACGTGCCCCACGGGGTGTACCCGTGCGCGCAATTGTTGAGCGTGCCAAGCGGGGCAGGCGTGATGGTGGACTGCAGCGCGGGATTGGCCAAACGCACCGGGCCGGAGAACGACACCGGCGTGTTGCCCGTGATGCGGCGGTTGTAGTACTCGCCCTTGACCACTTTCCAGCTACCGTTGCTCTTGGTGATTGCGATCACGGACACACCGTGACCGGCAAGCGCCTTGGCCACCTTCTCCTGCCCGTCCGCATCAGCCGTGATGCTGCTGCCCTGGGCGGCCGTGTAGATCTGGTCTGCGTCGGTGTACTCGTGATTCATGACGAGCAGGCCGCGCGTGTTGGGGAAGCGGGTATTCGGGAAGAAATGCATGCCGTCGTGGTTGAAACCCACCTGCATCGCCTGCTCTGCGGCTGTATTCGACGCATCTTCCTTGAAGGCCGGAGCATTGCGCAGCAGCGGGGTGCCCCAAGGGGCCAGCACCTGTGCCGTGTAACCCGGGGGCACGATCACGTCGTCGACCGTGGACACAGCGACTTCGGTGAAGCCAAGCTGGAAGTCGATGGAGGCAGGCGACGGGCAGTTGAGGGCAGCCGCTTCGGCGTTGCCAGAGGCCAGCAGGCTGCCACCGAGGAAGCTCGTGGCTGCCATGGCGGCGGAGCCGGCGACAAAATCGCGGCGCGAGATGCGCTCTGCGATCACTTCATCCAGATGCGTGTTGTTGGAGGTGTTTGAACCGATATCTTCCTGGTCGATCACGTGTGTTCTCCTGAAGTTGAAACGTGGCGCGGTGCAACTCGGATTCTTTTTCAGGGAGCTGCACGTCAGCGGGCGTATTCAAGACTTCAGGCGTGACACCGCCGTGAAGGGCACATGAAAGTTGGATGAAGAAATAATGACGGTAATGAAGGCGGCACCCGGAAGCGGGTGCCGCGTGGCGAGGATCAGGATCTCACTGGTATTTCTTGAGCTCCATGCGGGCGAGCTGCTGACGATGCACTTCATCCGGACCGTCGGCCAGGCGCAGTACGCGTGACATCGCATAAGCCGCAGCCAGACCAAAGTCATTGCTGGTGCCACCACCTCCATGCGCCTGGATGGCCCAGTCGATGACCTTGCCGGTCATGTTGGGCACTGCAACCTTGATCATGGCGATGTCCGCCTTGGCGACCTTGTTGCCAACCGTGTCCATGCGGTGCGCGGCATTGAGAGTGAGCAGCCTGGCTTGCTCAATGAGGATGCGCGCTTCTGCGATGCGCTCCATTGTCACGCCGTTTTCCGCGATGGGCTTACCGAACGCCACGCGGCTCAGCGTGCGCCGGCACATGAGCTCCAGTGCACGTTCTGCACGGCCGATTTCACGCATGCAGTGGTGGATGCGCCCCGGCCCCAATCGGCCCTGCGCGATCTCGAAACCGCGCCCCTCGCCGAGGAGGATGTTTTCCGCCGGCACGCGCACATTGCGGAAGATGACCTCGGAGGCGCGGTCCGGCATGCCGTAAAAACCGAAGACCGGGATAGACCTCACCACTTCGATGCCGGGGGTATCCATGGGCACCAGGACCATGGATTGCTGGCGATGGCGGTTGGGATTGTCCGGATCTGTCTTGCCCATGAAGATGCAGATCTTGCAGCGGGGATCCGTAGCATTGGTGGTGTACCACTTGTGGCCGTTGATCACATATTCGTTGCCATCGCGCACGATGGACGACTGGATGTTGGTAGCATCGCTGGAGGCGACATCCGGCTCGGTCATCGCAAAGCATGAGCGTATCTCGCCGGCAAGCAGGGGCTTAAGCCAGCGCTCCTGGTGTTCCGGTGAGGCATAACGCGCCAGGACTTCCATGTTGCCGGTATCCGGTGCGGAGCAATTGAATACTTCCGGTGCCAGCAGCGAGCGCCCCATGATTTCGCACAGGGGCGCGTACTCGAGATTGGTGAGTCCTGCGCCGTGTTCGGATTCCGGCAGGAACAGGTTCCACAGGCCTTGCTCCTGTGCCAGAGGCTTGAGTTCGTCGATCAGCGGGAGCACCGCCCAAGGCCCGAGCTTCTCGGCCTCCTCCACATGTCGCTTCTCGTTAGGGTAGATGTGTTCTTCCATGAACACATTGAGGCGGGCCTGGAGTTCCTTGACCTTGGATGAGGGTTCGAAAGGCATGCGTAATTACTCCGGAAGCATGGTGTGGATCAGAGGTCGGTGATTTTGCACCGCATTATAGCCGCGCCCAGTGGCCTCGTTCAGGGGTTGCCGGACTGGTGTCACGGACATTTTTTCGAAAATTGCGGGGGGCCTGCCTATACTGCCGGCCTGTCCTCTATTCTGATTGGATTGCCCGCATGTCCCAGCGTCCGGATTTTGAAGTCATCATCGTCGGTTCTGGATTCTCCGGCCTCGGCGCCGGCATCGAACTGAAGCGCATCGGCCTGCACGATTTCGTGATTCTGGAGGCTGCGGATGATCTCGGCGGCACCTGGCGCGACAACACCTATCCTGGCCTGACGGTAGATGTGGCCTCCACCTCCTACTCCTATGGCTTCGAACCCAATCCGGATTGGTCCCGACTCTACGCGCCGGGCGGGGAGGTAAAGGCCTATGCGGATCACTGCGCCCGCAAGTACGGCCTGCTGCCGCATATACGGTATGGGCAGCGCGTAGCCGAGGCGCGCTATTCAGCGGAGCAGAACCTGTGGACGCTGCATCTGGAGTCAGGTGCAGCCATGACCGCGCGTTATTTTGTGAGCGCAACCGGCCTGTTTGGTCCGCCGAAGCTCCCCGACATTGCGGGGGTGGAGAGCTTTGCGGGCAAGGTCATGCATACCGGCAAGTGGGATCACTCGTATGACCTCGAGGGCAAGCGTGTAGCCGTGGTCGGCACCGGAGCCACCGCCATCCAGGTCATTCCGGAGATTGTGGACAAGGTTGAACATCTGGATGTTTATCAGCGCACAGCCATCTGGCTGTTGCCCAAGCCTGATTTCATGATGAGCGAGGGAGTGAAGCGCATGTTCCGCCGCTTCCCGCTGGCCCAGCGTGCCACGCGCCTCATCACGCACACGCTCAACGAAATCCTGTTCGGAATCGGCTTTTCGCATTTCCGGCAGGTGCCGTGGATCTTCCGCTGGCTGGAAAAGCTGGGTGTGGCGCATATCCGCAAACAGGTGCACGACCCCGTGCTGCAGGAAAAGCTGACCCCCAAATACAGCTTCTTCTGCAAGCGCCCCAGCTTTTCCAATGTGTACTTCCCGGTCTTCAACCGTCCGGATGTGACACTGGTCACGGAGGGCATCGAGCGCATCACGCCCACCGGCGTGGTGGCGGGCGGCGTCGAGCGACCGGTGGATGTGCTCATCTGCGCCACGGGCTATAGCGTATTCGAGAAGGGCATCGTGCCGGCGTTCAGCACCTATGGGCTGAACGGGGTGGAGATTGGCGACTACTGGAACGAAAACCGCTTCCGCGCCTTCCAAGGCATCACGGTACCGGGCTATCCCAATTACTTCATGATCTTTGGCCCCTACTCTGCGGCCAGTGCCTCATGGTTCGGGATGATTGATACCCAGGTCCGCCACATGAGCCGCTGCCTGCGCGCAGCCCGCGCCCAGCAAGCCAATTTCATTGAAGTAAAGCAGCAGGCTTTTGAAGATGACTTCGAGCATGTGATCAAGCGCCGCCGCAATCAGGTGATGTACTTTGGCAACTGCGCCACGTCACGCTCGTACTACTTCGACAAGCACGGCGACGTGCCGCTCATCCGCCCTGCCACCCAGTTTGGCATGTGGCTGCGCAGTCATCTGGTGAGCATGAACAACTACATCTTCGCAAAACGATGAGGTGCGCGGCGCCGTTGACCCGGCGCCGCTCTCCACAAGCCTGGGCTCAGGTTTTGGGCTCGACCGGCACCACCGGCGCAGCGGCTTTTTTCCATGCGCCAAAGCCACCTTCGATGTGGCACACAGGGGTGAGCCCCATGTCCTGGGCGGTCTTGGTGGCGAGCGCGGAACGCATGCCCCCCGCGCAGAAGAAAACGAACTTGTTGCCGGAGGCGAAGAATTCCTTGTAGTAGGGGCTTTCCGGATCGATCCAGAACTCCAGCATGCCGCGGGTAACATTCACAGCCCCCGGCACCCCCCCGTCGCGCCAGAGTTCGCGCGGATCACGCAGGTCTATGAAGGTCACGTCATCCCGGCCATGCAGGGCCTTGGCCTCTTCCACAGTCAGGGTTTCAATCTCCGCATTTGCTTCCGCAACCAGTTGCTTGATGCCTTTTTTTATTTGCAGGGGCATGGGTCATACTCCTCGGTGTGCTGCAGTGTGTGCTCGAGAGTCTCGCCGATTTTGGCGCCGCTGCACAGGATGCATGAGAGGAAGGAGCTGACATGAAATCGGCATTGCTGGTGGTCGACGTACAGAACGACTTCTGCCCGGGCGGCGCCCTCGCGGTACCGGAGGGGGATGCCATCATTCCCGGCATCAATGCCTTGATGGAACGCTTCGAGACCATAGCGCTGACCCAGGACTGGCATCCACCAGGACACTGCGGTTTCGCGTCCAGCCACGCGGGTCGCGCACCTGGTGATCTGGTGGAGATGCCCTACGGTTCCCAGATCCTGTGGCCCGACCATTGTGTGCAGGAGACCCAGGGAGCCGGGTTTCATCCCCGGTTGCGCCGCGACCGGGCCATGCTGGTTCAGCGCAAGGGGTGGCGGGTGGACATTGACTCCTATTCGGCCTTTCGCGAGAACGACCGGACAACACCCACCGGCCTGGAGGAATGGCTGCGGGAGCGGGGTATCGGCGCCATCACGCTGGTGGGTCTCGCCACTGACTTTTGCGTGGCCGATTCAGCAGTTGATGCGGCGGGGCTGGGATTTGAGGTGGAAGTGCAGCTTGGTCTATGCCGCGGGATTGATCTGGATGGCTCACTCACCGCAGCGCTGACGCGCATGCAAGCGGTTGGAGTGAAGTTGCGCTAAGGCCCCCATCCATCGCGCAGAGGTGACGGGATGGCGGCAGCCCGTCTCACCTACACAGCGGCTGACTTTCGCACAGCGACAAGGCCCGCTTCGTTCTCTGCGCTTTTTGGTGGTTTCTTCGCCTGACCCAGTCTCAACAGAAAGCCCACCAGGGGCCGTTCGACGTAGCGATGCACAACCAAGGCCCCAAGCACACTGACCGTGATGCTCCAGAGTATGGAGAGACCGATGGCCCACAGGCCCCATTCCCCTGAGTCCACCCGTGCCCTGACTTCCAGGTAGTCGAGCACCGCATAGGCGATAGGTAGGCCCACGACCATGTGACTGATGTAGAGACAGTAGGATGCATCGCCGATTTTTTTCAGGCCATCGAGCACCACATGGCGGCGCCCAGGCATGAACAGGAAGCCCCAGATGAGTAACGCACAGCCGGCAGACACCCCAAAATGGGATTGCAAGGCCATGCCAGCTGTGGCTGTGCAGAGCCCCGCAAGAATCAGCAACGGCACCTGTTGAGCCTTGAGATGGAGTGCCGGAAATCGCCGCCACAGGACAAACATGCACAGGCCCAAGGCGAACTCCAGCCAAGCATACCACTTGTAGAGCGGCAGTCCTTCGCTTGGAGTCCTGAGGTAGTGGGTGAGGGACAACGCGCAGAGGAGGGCAACCGCCACGGGAATCTTCCACCGCCCGAACAATATCACCACGGAAAAAAGGCCGTAGAAAACCATTTCATAGTTCAATGTCCACGCCGGAATCACCGCAGGCCAAATCCATTGCTGGCCCCGGAAATCCTGGTGCGGGATGAAGAACATGTCCTTGATGAAACTGGTGAGCGTGGGATTCCAGTTCCAGTACAGCTCCTTTACCGAGCCCGAGGCATCGAACCAGCTCACCCAGTAGCCAAAGGTCCAGGCCAGAATTGCAAGCCAGTACAGCGGCACAATCCGGATGAGTCGCTTACGGGCGAAATCGAGCGCTGCCCGGCGGTCTCCGCTTTCGGTCACGGGTTCTGCCGTCAGAGCAATCATGAAGCCACTGACAATGAAGAAGAGAAGGCTGGCCCGGATGAATCCGGTCTTGCCGAAATAGGTATAGGCATGGCAGGCGCAGATGATGAGCCCGAAGGTGGCGCGCAGGTACATCACCCCTTCGAAAGAGGGCCTGGCCTTGGCGGGTGGATCCGGCTGCTCGGATGACATACCTGCTCCTTGCGACGGCTTTGCGTCGACAATAATCCTTGTAGTCCGGAGACAGCGGCAGCCGGCGCCGGGACTTGAGGGCCCGGCCTCGGATTTGCGCGTGGCGGACGCCACGGCAAGGAAAGTAGTCGCTACATCCGGGCTCCGGTAAGGGAGAAGGCATAACCATCCGCCTGACCGGTCGCGGAGAGAGACTTGCCATCGAGCGTGGCGAATCCTCTTGCGGAGTAGCGAAAGCCGCCGGCATCGCGCCAGAAAAGCGTCACCCCGCAATTCTTGCTGACCGTATAGGTGCCTGTAGTGGACCACCACGCTCGGTAGGTATAGCCCCAGCGATTGAGCGTGTAGGTGCCGGTGAGAGTGCCATCCGGGCGCAAGCGAGCGCGCATGATGAAGGTGTAATCGCCTTGCAGGCCGTGTTTCTTTTCCGCGCTGTTGCTGCTCATGAAGCCCCACGCCCCGGTAAGGGTCTGCAAACTGCATTGCGTGGCAGAAACACTGGCGCACACACTCATGAGTGCCATGCCAAAGGCCAAGGTGAGGAAGCCCGAAGATTTGGCGCGACTCATGGCCCCGCACCCTCGACAGCTGCCGGGGCAGCATCCTGTCTGTTACCCGTCCAGCTCATCGTGACATTGCCCTGACCACGCATCAGCAACAGATCACGCCCACCGTTGACCACCACGAACCAAGCCTCTCCACCCACATCCATCTCGCCCTGACACCCCGCACGGATGGAGTAGCGACCAGTGAGCTGGGTACCCTCCGGGAATCCCGGATCTTTCTGGCATTCAATGTACAAGTCGTGGAATTGCGCACTGCCTCCGTCAGAAAATTCGAGTTGAGCCATACCCACGCAGGTCTCCCCGTGCTGAAGGCTCTGGCCGCTCCCTTGGAGGTGCCAGGTGCCGACAAGACTCTGTTCATCGCACGCGGCCCTGGTTGCAGGCGAAAGCAGGATTCCAAGCAGCAGCGCAGCGATTCTGCCCCGACTTTCGATCAGTCCAGTGCAGTGGGCACTCACAGGCGATCTCCCGTGATGGCGTAAATCAGCTTGACGCGCGAATACTGATCCTCGATTTCGCGCACACCCTGGAGCCGCGCGCCATCCATGGAGAGTCTTGCCTGAAGACGATGGGGGTGTTGTTGCTCGCCGGTGGTCAACGTTCCGGACATCTCCAGATTGCAGCCCGCATCCACGCTCCAAGCGTTGGCATCACTTCGAACAAGCGTGATGTCCCCCGCACGATGGCCACGAATGAACTGCTCCTCCAAGGTCGCACTGCCATCCTCGTGCAGCTCCGCGAAGGCGGTGAAGACGGAACCCGAACCGGGACCACGCACGAAGGGTGAGTAAGCTCCTTCTACAGCCCCTGCGGCGATCACCGAATTGGTCGACTGCAACACCCACAGTCCAGCCACTGCCTCCGGACTGCACGCGGTATCAGCTCGCGCGGGCGAGTAAAGAAAGACGATTGAGAGCGCAATGAGACAAAAGGCCTTCTGCGGGAGACGTTTGGCCCGATATCGCAACGGATTCGCTGCACTGGAAACCCGCGGCGTCATTGGCGCTGCCCCGTCCAACGATAGACGGCCTTCTGGCGTCGGTGCTGTTGCAGCGCCCGCAGCTCACGCCCCTGGTCCATCACCAGGAAGGAAAAGAAGGGCACGCTGTAACCGAGGCTGTCGGTGACGTTGAGCTGGCCGTAGCACCAAGTGTCATTCAGCGCCCAGGTGCCACTGGCGGTGACGGTAATGGGATTACCCTCTGCGCAGCCGGTGATGATTTTTGTGAAGCTTACCTGCCCATCCGGATTGAAGATGGCGCGAGCACTCGCGGCGCACAGCGAAGGCTGGCCGGTGGGTGGGCTGGCCTGACCTTCGCCACGGAGTACCCAAGTCCCGATGAGATCCTCGGGGGTGCAGGTGGCGCCTACCGCAGGCGCGAGCAACGCAAAAAATGTTGCGACAAACAGAGTTCGAACCATCCTGTTCCCCTCCCGGGTTGGGCAGGTCGGCTTCCTTGACATCCGCCGGTTCCCATCCACATGCGCGCAGGCTACTTGGTCTTGCCCATCCACATAGTGATCAAGGTCACGGAATCCGCCCGGAGGGGAGGTGCCGGGCAACAGGCGGTATGATCGGTGGGCCGAGAGGGCACAAGGCACTGGGGCCAGAACCGTGCCATGGAGCAACCGGGTGCAGCCTCCCGGGCCATGAAAAATTCACAACGAGGAAACCACATGTCCAAGGACAATTCACGCCGGGACTTTTTGCGCGGCGCTGCCGGCATCACCGCGGCGCTTTCGAGCGCAGGAATCCCCCTGACCACCGCTGCAGAGGGCGAGCCGACCGGCGCATCCCTCGCCGGCAAGCCCAATATCCTGTTCATCATGACCGACGAGGAACGATTCCCGCCGGGCTATGAGACGGCCGCCATCAAACAGTGGCGCAAGACCCAGCTGCCCGGTCGCGAGATGCTCAAGCAGAACGCTCTGGAAATGCGCCGCCACTACACGGCAGCCACCGCCTGTGTGCCCGCCCGTACCACTCTGTTCACCGGCCACTATCCCTCGATGCACGGCGCAAGCCAGACAGACGGTGCCGCCAAGTCACCGAACGAGGACGACATGTTCTGGCTGGACGCGAGCACGGTGCCGACGCTCGGCAACTACTTCAAGGCAGCAGGCTATCGCACCTTCTACAAGGGCAAGTGGCATGTGTCGGAAGCGGACATCACGGTGCCCGGCACCAAGACCGCGCTGGATACCTACTTTGATGATGGCTCGCGCGACCGTGACAAGGAGCGTGCCTACCTCAATGCGAATCGACTGTCCGACTACGGCTTTTCAGGCTATGTAGGGCCCACGCCGCACGGCCAGGATCCGCGCAACAGCGGAAGCTCCAGCAAGACCGGTACGGGTGGGCGCGATGTGGTGTTTGCAGACTGGATGGTGGAATTGCTGAACAACCTGGAGCGTGACCCTTCCACGCCGTGGCTCGCCGTATGCTCATTCGTCAATCCGCACGACATCGTGCTCTACGGCGCACTGAGCTCCCGCACCGATACTTTCGATTTCACGATTGACCCCGGTATTCCGACCATTCCCAGATCTCCCACGGATGGCGAAAACCTGCGCACCAAACCCACGGCCCAGGCGAGTTACAAGCGGACCTACCAGGACGCCTTCCAGCCGACTTTCAATCGCGCGCAGTACCGGCAGCTCTACTATCAGCTGCAGAAGGACGTGGACGCCCAGATCCTGCGTGTGATGGAAAGACTCAAGGCCTCACCCTTCTACGAGAACACCATTGTGGTGTTCACGTCCGATCACGGCGAAATGCTCGGTTCACATGGCGGCCTGTACCAGAAATGGCACGTCGCTTACGAAGAAGCCATCCACGTGCCGATGTATATTCACAACCCGGTGCTGTTCCCCACGCCCCGAAAGACCGAGGAAATCACCAGCCACATCGACATGGTGCCCACCCTGTTGGGCCTTGCCGGGCTGAACGCCGAAACGCTGCGCACTGCGCTGTCCAAGACGCACACTGACGCACTGCCCTTGGTGGGCCGCAACCTGAAACCCTTGGTCGAAGGCAAGGCCGTGTGGCCGGGCAAGGGTGAAGGTGTCTACTTCATGACCGACGATGAGCCGACCAGCGGGAACAACCAGAACAACTTCAGCGGCTTTGCGTACAACTCGGTGATCCAGCCGTCGCATGTGGAGACGGTGGTGTCACGTCTCACCATCGGTGGGCAGACCAAGGTCTGGAAGTACTCCCGGTATTTCGACAATCCGCAGTTCTGGACACAGCCTTGCACCAAGGATGTGATTTACCCCGAGATCGGATTCCCGAACCTGGCTGACTGTCAGCCGGTGCAGCTTGAGCGTACGTCACCCTTGGCGGACCAGTTTGAACTCTATGATCTGACGACGGATCCTTACGAGGCGACCAACCTCGCCTTCCCCGGCAATGCCACCACGGAATCGGGCACTGCGATTTCCTTGATGGCGGGGATTCTGGCCCAGCAGCGGCAGCAGAAACGCCTGCTTTCCGCGACCGGCCAGGAGCAGGGCGTGACCTACTGCACCACCTGAGGCTAGTGAGGCAGTTCCGGCGTGCCTCGCACGCCGGAATGTCTTGAGGCAGAGTCGAGTGAGGCGGGTGGCCCTCAGGCCACTTCGCCCATCATGCTCTGGTGATAGTTCTGCAGGCCAACCTTGGCCACGAGGTCCAGCTGGGTCTCGAGGAAGTCGATGTGCTCCTCGGTGTCGTTGAGGATTTCCAGCAGCAGATCGCGCGAGACATAATCACGCACGCTCTCGCAGTGGGCGATGCCGCCCTTGATGGTGGCCTGCGCGGTGCGCTCGGCGGTGAGGTCGCAGTTCAGGATTTCCTGCACGTCCTCGCCGATGGCGAGCTTGCCCAGATCCTGCAGGTTGGGCAGTCCATCCAGCATCAGGATACGATCCATGAGCTTGTCGGCGTGCCGCATCTCACCCATGGATTCCTCGTATTCCTTCTTGGCGAGCTTGTCGAGGCCCCAGTGCTTGAGGATGCGATAGTGCAGGAAGTACTGGTTGATGGCCGTGAGCTCGTTCTTGAGCTGGGCTTGCAGATGGGTGATGACCTGAGCGTCGCCTTTCATGGAGATACCTTCCTGACGTTATCAAACACATAATCACGCGGGATGGGCGCGCCCACCGCGTGACTTTGGGTGGCACGATCAGGGATTGAAGGCGACTTGTAAACCTCGGCGTGGCCGAGGGACTCAGGGGTGCAGGGCCGGGAGCAGTGCCGATGTAGTGCTGATGACCTTGCTGCTCGACCGGGCGCGGGGTGGCTGGACGACCTGGACTGCCCGCGACTTGCCCTCAGTGCAACCATAGGCAGCGCTCCAGATCCGTCGCGCCGTGGACTCGCATTGGCCACACTGGGAGCCGAGCTTGTGCTCGGAACAGATGTCATCGAAGTGCGCACCAGCCTGAGCGCATTGCTCGATGGTTTTATGACTGACGCGATGACAAACGCAGACGATCATGGTCCAGACCTCCAAGTCTGGCTGAATGGTAAGAATTCTCGTTTAGATTTTCAAGCCCTGTCACCGCGGTCAGCGGCCCGGCAGCCTTGATGGGCATGGGGGAAGTGAGTGATGCGCCTGCAGGCGGGAGATATCGACGGCTTTTTCGGCCTTGCGGTCGACAACCTGATTCAGTTTCTGCTGATCCTCGGCCTGTGTGGCGGGGTCCTTGGTTTTCCGACGAGCCTGCTGCTGGAGCAGGTGCTGCCTGCCGCGGCACTGTCCATCCTGATCGGCAATCTCTACTACGCGCGCCTTGCCCGCCAACTCGCCGAGCGCTCGGGCCGTGACGATGTCACCGCCCTGCCCTATGGCATCAATACGGTGTCGCTGTTCGCCTTCATCTTTCTGGTCATGTTGCCCGCCAAACTCGCAGCGGAAGCTGGTGGCGCAAGCCCGGAACAGGCTGCCCGGCTGGCCTGGCAGGTGGGTTTGGCCGCGTGCTTCTGCTCGGCGCTCATCGAACTCGCAGGGGCGCCTTGCGCGGACTGGGTGCGGAGGCACACACCGCGCGCCGCCCTGCTGGCAACCCTCAGCGGCATCGCCATCAGTTTCATTGCCATCGATTTCGCGGTGCGCACCTTCGAGCGGCCCCTGATCGCGATGCTGCCGCTCGCGGTGTTGCTGGTGACGTATTTTTCCGGCGTGCGTTTGCCCTGGCGTATTCCGGGCGGGGCGTGGGCGCTGGTGTTGGGTACCGGCGCCGCCTGGCTGATGACGCTCTGGCCGGCGAGCGGTACGCCGGTGAATCCCGCCGCCTTGCCGCAGGCCTTCGCACAGGTCGGTTTCTACCCGCCGGTGCCGGTCCTGTCTGATCTCTGGATCGGCCTGACCCATCCGCTGACGCGCGATTTTCTGGTGCCGGTGATTCTGCCGATGGGGCTCTTCAATGTGCTCGGATCACTGCAGAACCTGGAGTCGGCGGAAGCCGCCGGGGATCGCTATCCCTCCACCCCCTGCATGCTGGTCAACGGCCTCGGCTCGCTTGCTGCCGCTGGTTTTGGTTCCTGCTTCCCCACCACGATTTACATCGGCCACCCCGGTTGGAAAGCCTTGGGCGCCCGCGCGGCCTATTCAAGCCTGAACGGAGTTTTCTTCGCAGTGATTGCGCTCTGCGGACTGTCTGCTGCCGTGAGCGCGCTGATTCCGGTTGAAGCCGGGATGGCCATCATCCTTTGGATAGGCATCGTGATCACGGCACAGGCTTTCGTCGCCACGCCCAGCCGCCATGCACCGGCAGTGGCGTTGGGACTTTTCCCGGCCATTGCCGCCTGGGGCATGCTGGTGCTGACGCAGGCATTGAATGCTGCAGGCATAGTGGCAGGTGATGCCGCGCTGGCCGATCGCACGCTGGCCAATCCGGCAGCCTTCCTGGCCACGGGTGCACACCTCGACGGACTCGTCGCGCTGTCACAGGGGTTCATGCTGACGTGCCTGGTATGGTCCGCAAGCAGTGCACTGCTCATCGATCGCCGCTTCAACCCCGCGGCGGGATTCATGTTGCTCGGCGCCGGGCTGTCGTGGTTCGGGTTCATGCACGCCGGGAGCGTGTCCGCTGCGGGAGCAAGCTATGAGATTGCACCCGGCGCGGGCTGGTCCTGGGCGGTGGGTTACCTGCTGTGTGCGCTTTTCCTCTGGCTCACCGGCCGCTGGGCCGTGGCCACCCGCCAGACCGGGGCCGCGCCGCCGGTGCATTGAATCACTCGATCAGGGCAATCTTCAGCGAGTTGGTGGTGCCCTTGCCGCTGAGCGGCAAACCTGCGGTATAGACCACCTGATCACCGGGGCTGACCAGGCCCCCTGCGAGCATGGCTTCCTGTACCTGCTGGTAGGCGCGGTCAATGTCTTCAGCAAGATCCGACACCATCAGTCCACGCACACCCCACACCAGATTCAGTCTGCGCAGGGTGTCTGCATGCCGGGTAACCCCGATGATCCTGCAGAGCGGCCGGTAACGCGCGAGTTGCTGGGCGGTGACGCCTGAATGGGTGATGGTGACGATGGCGGCCGGCCTCAGCTGCCGGGCGAGGATGCAGGCTGCGCGCGCCACGGCATCCGACATGTCGACAGCGCCGTCGACCGGGATGGGCGTGGTATCCAGGCGATCGCTGCGGTTTTCCTCGGCGCGGCAGATGATGTTGTCCATCGTCTGCGCAGCATCCACAGGCCAGGCGCCCACCGACGTCTCCGCGCTCAACATCACGGCATCGGCGCCATCCAGTACGGCGTTGGCCACGTCACTCGCCTCCGCTCGTGTGGGCCTTGGATTCAGGATCATGGACTCCAGCATCTGCGTTGCGATGATGACCGGCTTGCCGGCGTCATTGCACTTGCGCACGATCATCTTCTGCAGCAACGGTACATCCTCCGGCGGCATCTCCACCCCCAGATCACCGCGCGCCACCATGATGGCGTCTGCTGCCTCGATGATGCGGTCGATATCCTCGATGGCTTCACTTTTCTCGATCTTGGCCACGATGGGGACACGTCGCCCCTCGGGGCTTTCCCGCGCGATCACGGCGCGCAGATGGTGCACATCCTCCGCAGCACGAACAAAGGACAGCGCCACGTAATCCACGCCATTGGTCAGGCCAAAACGCAGATCCGCCTCATCCTTGTCGGTCAGGGAGGGTGCGCTGATTTTCACGCCAGGCAGGTTCATGCCCTTGTGTGAGGACAGCATTCCTTCGTTCATCACTGTCGTGATGACCTCGCCATCCTCAATCTCTTCAACCTGCAACCGGATCTTGCCGTCATCCAGCAGAATGGTGTCGCCAGGTGAAACATCCCGCGGGAGCGCGGTATAGACCGTGGAGACCCGATGTCTCGTGCCCATCACCTTGGCTGTGGTGATGGTGAGCTTCTGTCCCTCCTCCAGCTCCACGGCGCCGCCGTGAATCTCCCCGATGCGGATTTTCGGGCCACTCAGGTCCTGGAGAATGGCGATTGCTTCTCCGCTCACCGCGGAGGCTGCTCTGAGATTTGCCAGCATCTCACGATGCGCCTCATGGCTGCCGTGCGAAAAATTCAGACGGGCCACATCCATCCCGGCCGCGATGAGCTGGCTGATGCGGGTTACACCACTGCTGGCCGGGCCGAGGGTGCAGAGGATCTTGGTATGGCCGAATCTGAGGGGGCTTTTCATGGGTTCTCGAAGCTGCAGGAAGGGCTGGAGCATAAACCACGCCCATTGACCGTGGCACGCGCGCATCCGGTGCTTGTTCCTGATCAAGCCTGTGGGCATCAAGCGGGGTAGCATGAGTCACGACGTCGTCAACCATCGCGAGGGTCTGAAATGCCCGGAAACATCTCAATGCTTTATGGCGGGACGGCCCCTGAGCAAAGCGCGCTGGAGTATGCCGCGTGGCTGGGGGCGAGTCTGGAGGCGCGCGTAGAAGTGCGTTACGCGCGCGATCCGTTGAGCGTGCTCGACGAAGACCAGCGGGCTCAGTACCGCAACCTTCTGGAGCTTGGCGGCTGGGATCATGCGCACCGTTTCCTGATGGAGACTTTCCGACGGGAACTGGCTGAGGATGCTAAACACGCTGCGGGCACTTTTCGCGACTCTGCGGCCAGCCGTCACCTCGCCTGGGGCAAACCGCTCGATCTGAGCGGCAACGCCGGTGAAGTGCTCGATTCGCTGGCCTATCGGCGCGATCTGCTCATGGCGGGCTTTGCACTCAACCGCGGCGTGCGCGATGTCCTGCAGAAACGCGTGCTCCTTGGCACTGGTACGCCAGTGATGCTGATCGCGACCCCGCCCGCACAAGCACGCCTGGAAGACAGCACGATGGTGGTTGCGTGGAAGCCTTCCCCGGCAGCCAGACGCGCCCTCTCGCATGGGCTTGCCCTGCTCAGTCGTGTCCGTCAGGTCTATCTCGTGGCCATTGAGGAACCCGGTGAACGCAACCTGCCGACCGCACAGGAAATGGCAGATCATCTGCTGGAAGCACACAGCGTGAGAGCAGAGGCCGTGGGCTTGCGGGCGACTGATGGCCCGGCCGATCAGCTGCAGGGGTTTTATCGTGAGATCGGCGCCGACCTGCTGGTGATGGGCGCCTATTCCATGCCTCGCCTGCAGGAGATCTTCTTGGGCGGTTTCACGCGCCGTTTCATCAGCCGGGAGGACTGCAATGTGTTACTGGCACATTGAGCCACCGCAGGGCCCGAGCCGGGCAACCTCACTCAGGCCTGACCGCGGGCGCGATGCAGACGCACGCCCTCCAGCAGTACGACTGCGGCGACCACCAGCGCCACGCCTGCGAGCTGCGACTGACGCAGCTCCTGACCCAGCACCAAAAAGCTCAACAGCACCGCCGCGACGGGCTCGACGTTCATCACCAGCGACATCCTGAATGAGCCGATGACTGCCAGCACCTCGAACAGGGCGATCACCGCCCACGTGTAGAAGACGGGCGCACCGAGCAGCCCGAGCCAGCCGAGCGCCGTGACCGGAAGTGCAAACTCGCTGGTCGTGATGAGCCCGAAAGTGAAAAGCGCGCAGGCGGTGCCGAGCATGTGCAGTGTGATGGGCCGGGAGTCACCCTGGCCTCGTACGCGCGGGGTCAAGGTCAACACCACCGTCACCACCACCGCAGAGGCAAGCACCATCGCAACGCCACGCGGGTCGGGGTATGCGCCGAAGACATCCAGCGCCAGCACGATACCTGCAAAGGCCGTCATGAAGGCGAGCCCGGTCGCCATGGAAAAACGCTCCCAGCCTCGCCACCAGGCGTAACCCGCGACCATCAGCGGATAGGTGTAGAAGGTCACCACCACGAGCGCCACCGGCATCAAGGCGAAGGCTTGCAGCACCGCCCAGGAGTAGGACCCGAAGAGCACGCCGAGGCCTATGGCCTGCCAACGCTGCGGCACTGGTAGACGGCGCGGGATACCGCGTCGGGCAAGCAGGACATGGAGCGTGAGGAAAGCCACGCCGGCCCGCAGCACGAGCACCGTGAGCGGGTTGCTGCCGCCCGCACAGGCGGCAGCAGCAAGCGTTGAGTTGGTGGCGAAGGCCGTACCGATCAGGGCAGCTTTGACGATGCCCTGCCAAGGTACCTGTGGACTGGTGCTCAGACCCAGATTTCCTCGGTGTGCAGGCGGGTGAGATGGATGCGTCGGATTTTCCAGCCGCCCGCCTCTTTCACGTATTCCTCGTGGTAATGCCCCCAGCCTTTGAAGTGGCAGGTCGGCAGGCGGACGTAGTCGAACATGGCCCAGATGGCACGCGCCGTGGTGGCGCTGGTGAGCGTGATCTCCGGCATGAAGCCCTGATGCATGGAAACCGCGCCGGTCAGCAGGC